>JACQXP010000550.1 GCA_016208645.1 Candidatus Methylomirabilota bacterium
ACAACTTGCTGCATAGCCCACCACGGCGGCTTTCGCAGCGTCGAGAGGCGAAGGGGATGGCCACTCAGCTATCAGGCGATAACCTCTCTGCCCCGTGGCCCGGGGCAAGGTGCACGTCGGCGGGATGCCCGTGATCTGCCCAGGCATCCCGGAGGGGCGGAGACGCGCCGGGCCGACCTCCGGGTGGCGGTGGTGGGTCGCCCGCGGGTGATCCCGGGGGCGATGGGGACACCCGGTGCGCTCGTCCTTGAGAACGCCGGTCCCCGGCGGCGTCGGCGCCCTGCCCCTCGCCATGCTCCGCAATACCCTGCTGCAATCCTTCGAGCGCTCCTCAGCCATTTCTTCTTGACTTGCCCCTTCGAGTGGCGATAGCGTTTCCCCGCACTTGCCCCGGTGTCTTCACCTCAGCCTGGTGAGGACGGCTCTGCCGGGCACGCAGGAGCCAGCCGACGGCCGGTGCATGTGCCCTTGGGGGGCTCTCCCCTCAAGGGGCTGTCATTTTTTCTGGGTGGGGCGATTTCGCTGCCGAGCGAAGCGAATCCAGCATTCCAAGGAAAGAACCGAGTGCCCCTTCCGGGCCGCCCGGACAAGTTGTTTCAGAACCAACGTCCCCCAAAACGATAGGCCGAAGGTTGGACTAACTGAGATGTTCGAGAAGCCGACGAAAGTCCTGATGAGCGACCTCCAGCGGTTCGTCTTCCGCCACACGATCTTCGTCGAGGCGCGGGAGTTCGACGACGGTCTCATCTTCGTCCGCGAGCCGAAGGGCCGCGCCAAGAAGTTTGGGCCGCGCCGGAACTTCGAGGTCTCCCTTCGGCGCGAGAAACGGCGGGTCCACTTCTACACGGTGACGTGCGGGTCCGCTGACCAAGAGAAATCGCAGGTCTCGATCGACTTCCCGGAGAAGGCCCTCCTTCGCGCCGCGGAGGCTGCGCTCGAGTACGAGGATTGCGGCCGGAACGTGAAGCGGTATTCGGCCCACTACCCGAAAGACCCGGATGCGGGCCGCGCCCTCTTTGGTTATGTCCGCTCCGAGTCGCGAATCCTTGAGAAGCTTCTCGGCGACGAGCTCTACCGCAAGCTCCTCCGGATCGTCCGTAGCCACCGGCGTAAGCCACGGAGGGGGGCCACCTAACTACGGTTGCACCGGCCGGGGTCTCGCTGATGCTCGACCCCGCCGGTGAACCGAGGCGTTCGGGTTCAAGAGAGATGGGATTGCGGAAACGATCTGCGGGGTGTGTGGTTGCGCCGGACTGGCAAACTATGAATCGGAGGCAAACTTATGGGACTGACTCTGCGGCTTGACAAGATGACGGTCCGCGACAAGCTCCAGGCACTGGAGGAGATATGGGATGACCTGTGCCGTTCCGCAAAGGTGATTCCGTCACCCTCATGGCATGCGGATGTGTTGCGTGCGCGAGAGAAGCGGAT
>JACQXP010000171.1 GCA_016208645.1 Candidatus Methylomirabilota bacterium
GCGCGGGGGACATACATCTTCCCGCCCCGCCCCTCGCTCCGCCTGGCCGCCGACCTGATCGCGAACTGCACCGAGCAACTGCCGAAGTTCAACCCGATCAGCATCAGCGGCTACCACATGCGCGAGGCCGGGGCCACGGCGATCCAGGAGATCGCCTTCACCTTCGCCAACGCGGTTGCCTACGTCCGCGAGGTCCTGGCCCGCAACATTCCGGTGGACCGATTCGCTCCGCGGATCTCCTGGATTTTCAACACCCACAGCGACTTTTTCGAGGAGGTCGCGAAATACCGGGCCCTGCGCCGCCTCTGGGCGCGGCTCATGCGCGAGCGATTCGGTGCGACGGATCCCCGCTCCTGGATGCTCAGGACCCACACCCAGACGGGGGGATCCACGCTCACGGCGCAGCAGCCTGAGAACAACATCGTTCGAGCGGCACTCCAGGCCCTGGCGGCCGTCCTGGGCGGCGTCCAGTCCCTGGCACTGTCCTGTTACGATGAGGCGCTGGCCCTGCCCACCGAGGCGGCCCAACGGCTGGCGGTCCGGACGCAGCAGATCCTCGCTCACGAGAGCGGGGTGACCGAGACCGTGGAGCCCCTGGCGGGATCCTACGTTGTCGAGGGGCTGACGGACGAGCTGGAGCGCCGGGCAGAGGCGCTGCTCGCCGAGATTGAGGCATTGGGTGGCGCGGTCGTCGCTATCGAACGCGGCCTGATGCAGAAGGCCATCCAGGAAGAGGCCTATCGCTTCCAGCAGGATGTCGAGGCGGGCCGTCGTGGCCGATCAACAGCAGACCCGTCTCGCCGCCCTGCGGCGCGAGCGGGACGCGAGTGCCGTCACCCGAGGCCTGGCAGATCTTCGCGAGATGGCCCGGGGCGACGGCAATCTCTTGCCTCCGATCCTGACTGCCGTCAAGGCCTACGCCACCGTGGGAGAGATCTGCGGCGTCCTGCGCGAGGTCTTCGGCACCTACCGGCCTCCCGACGGCCTCTAGGTGGTGCACGGCCTCAATTGAAAACCGACAACTGACAACCGACGACCGGCCATTGTTCTGTTTCAGTTGACCGGCTGTCGGTTGTCGGTTTCTCATTTGAAATTCCGCGGTTTTCGATACACCTCACCGAACGTCGAAGGAGAGCCACGGCATGCCCCAGCCCACCGTCGAAGGAACCGCGGTTCTGGCGAAGCGGGAGCACCCCCGCGTCCAGCATGTCTTCCCCGCGGACAACTGGTATTTCTGGTTGAAAGCGGCCGAAGACAAGCCGGACGAGATCATCGCCGACCTGGAGGACGCGGTCGCTACCCCGCGCAAGGAACTGGCCCGGGACATCTTCACTGCCGTCCTGAAACTATTCCAGGGGGATTCGCCCAGCGAGACAGAGATGGCGGCCCTTCGCCAGGCCAACTCTCCCGTGGGGAGGGGGCCGCATCTACCCGTTTTCATCG
>JACQXP010000551.1 GCA_016208645.1 Candidatus Methylomirabilota bacterium
ACAACGTTCTGCTGGTGAGCGGGGGAATCCTCACCGCCACGCTCGCTTCGGCCACCGCGCGGACGCACGTCATGGCCAAGTCGCCGCTCACCGGTCTACTCGGGAGCACGAACATGGGCGGCTTTTTCGCGCCGGAGCTCGCGTGGGCCGGCTTCCACCATCTGGTGATCAAAGGAAAGGCAAAAGAGCCCGTCTACCTTTTCGTGCACGACGGCAAGATCGAGATCAGGAGCGCAAAAAAGCTCTGGGGCTGGACCACGACCGAACCGCAATGGGCCATCCGGGAGGAGCTGAAGGACGAGCGCTTCGCCGATGTCAATCAGCGGATGATTAACGGCCGCGCCCTGGACGAGCTGCTCATCGAAGCGGCCAAGGACCGCACGATGGCCGAAATGTTCAAGACCGCCTCGGAGCGGTATCGCCTGCTCTTCGGAATCGTCCAGACTCCGGCCGACCTGGCCCGCTGTGCCCAGCTCGAAGCCAGGGAGTTCTATCAAGACGTGGAGCATCCGGTCATCGGCAAGATCAAGGTCCCCTTCGGGCTCTGGAGCATGACGGAGACGCCCGCGCGGTGTCGGCGGCCTGCGCCGCTGCTCGGACAGCACAATGCCGAGGTGTACACCCAGCTCCTCGGGTACGCGGAGGACGACGTCATGAGGCTCCGCGAGACCGGAGTCATCTGAGGGAAAGGCCGCCATGTCGAGACTGCCGCTCGAGGGGATTCGGATCATCGACTGCGGCCACGTGTTTGCGGTGCCCTATGCCTGTGGTCTGATGGCGGACCTGGGCGCCGAGGTCATCAAGATCGAAGGGCCGGGGCGGCTCGACATCACGCGCGATGGCCCCTTCGCGGGGGTGCACGCCGACAATCAGCCGGGCGCGGATCCCTGGAATCGCACGGCCAACTTCAACCTCATCAACCGGGGCAAGAAGTCGCTGGTGCTGGACTTGAGCCGGGCCGAGGGGCAGGAAGTTCTCAGGGACCTCATCAGGGTGAGCGACGTGTTGCTGGAAAGTTTCACGCCGCGCGTGATGCGCGGTTGGGGACTGGATTACCCGAACATGAAGCGGCTCAAGCCGGACATCATCATGGTGTCCAACACCGGTTATGGTCGCGGCTCCGGCCCGTACTCGCACTACCCGGCCCAGGCCACCACGCAGGAAGCGACGCACGGGCTGGCCCACGTGACCGGGTACCGCGGAGACATCCCCTCCAAGGCGGGGCAGTCCTTCGTGGACTTCCTGGCGTGCTGGGCGTGCCTCATGGGGACCGCGCTGGCCCTCCGGTACCGGCATCGGTTCGGAAAGGGGCTCTGGATCGATATCGGCATGTATCAACTGGGGTGCTACACGATCAGCGAATACATTCTGGATTGGCTGGCGAACCACCGGATCGGAGAGCGCATCGGGAACCGCCATCCCTGGCATGCGCCGCAAGGGTGCTACCCGTGTGCCGGCGACGACCAGTGGTGCGTCGTTTCGGTGCGCGATGACGAA
>JACQXP010000552.1 GCA_016208645.1 Candidatus Methylomirabilota bacterium
CGGGGGGCCAACGCCATCATTGCCCTGCGCTGTTCCAAGCTGAGTGGCCGCTTCGAGGATTTCTGGGAGCGCCGCGCCCAGAGCCGCGTGGCCTCATGATCCCTTTCTCACAAATCTGTCGTGCACCCTCGCGTGTTTCGCGGTGTGGCGCGCCGCTGAGCCTCCATGCGGGGGCTGACAGCTCAACGGGCCGGGCACGTGGGCCGGGGGGCCACACGATCTCGCGACACCGCCACCCACCGGGATCCGTCGTGTCGCCTTCCGCCAGGGGGTGCGTCATCCAAGCCGAGCCTCTCAGCCCCCATCCGCTGATGGGCGGCGCTGGTGGTGGTGAGTGGCGGGCATCCCGCCCGTGCGTTGCCACAACACAAAATAGCCGTAACTAGTTGATTCTACAATGTAAGACAACTTATCCACATGTGTGGAAAAGCCTGTGTGTAACTCCCGGGCCCCGTCGGGGCCCCCTGTCCGGCGTGGATCCCCACCCGGTTCCGGTAATGTGGCATCCCGCGTGGCATTTCGGAACCTTTCGTTGACATCCTGTGGTGCGCTTTGCTAGTATTTGGTGTTCAAACAGGGGGGGTTACGCGGCGCTTTCCACACGGATTCGCTTCCCGGGCGCGGACCGCCCTTTCGGCGGGGAGGTCGGCTATTTCATCCACAGGAAGACAGCCCGTTCAAGGGCCGGTAATTCGTCTCGTTACCGAATTGTCCACGTATCCCCCCTTGCCTACGGTTACTCCGACTAGTTTTTTATATCACCTCTCTTATTTTGTAGCTCTGACTGTTCGTGAATGAGAGGATGTTTCGAGGTCAAGCTCCACGCATTCCCCGCCACCAAGGCACGTGTGATTACACGCAGAGAAAGGAAGGCTCATGCACATTCGTGTTGAGCGGGACGCCTTCGTAGACGCCTTGGGACCGGTGCAGGGAGTGGTAGAGGCGAAAAAGACGCTCCCTATCCTTTCGCACTTCCTGCTGGAGGCCAGCCCAGACGGTGTCTGGTTGTTTGGAACGGACCTCGACGTGGGGTTGCGCCGAGGGATGACCGCAGAGGTCGCCACGCCGGGCGCGGTCGCGTTGTCGGCCAAGAAGCTGTACGAGATCGCGCGGGAGTTACCCCAGGCCACGGTAGAGTTGCAGGCGGACGCGGACCTGCAGGTGGCCATTCGTTGCCAGCGATCCAGCTTCCGCATGAAGGGGCTCCCGCGGGACGAGTTTCCCTCCCTACCGGACCTCAAGGGGGACGACAGGATCACGCTGGAGACACGGCTCTTCCGGGATATGCTTCGGAAGACGCTGTTTGCCGTCTCCTCGGATCAGACGCGCTACGCGCTGACGGGCGTGATGGTGCAAGTGCAGGCCGAGGAGATCCGGATGGTGGCCACGGATGGGCACCGGCTGGCCCTGGTGCGGGCGCCGCGGCGGGCGGGAAAGGGCGGCGACACGCTGGAGGCGCTCGTGCCCAAGAAGGCCATGGTCGAGGCGGCCAAGATCACGCGGGACGACGGGGGGGACGTCCAGGTGTGGCTGGCGGAGAATCAACTCATCCTCCAGCAGGAGGCGAGCACCCTGGTCGCCCGTTTGATCGACGGGCAGTTCCCGAATTACGATCAGGTGATCCCCGTCCCGGGCCCGCGCAAGATCATCCTCGGCAGGGAGGCCCTGCAGGGAGCGCTGCGGCGCACGTCCGCCATCATGGGAGAGCGAACGACGGCCACGGAGTTCGAGTTCCGGCCCGGCCGCGTTCTTGTCTCCTGCATCAACATGGACCTCGGCGAGGCGCACGAGGAAATCGAGGCGACGTACGACGGCGACGGGTTCAAGGCTGGCTTCAATGCGCGGTACCTGTTGGAGTTCCTGGGGGCCATTGACGCCGCAGAGGTGGCCTTGCACATCACGGACCCGCTGAGCCCGGCGCTGTTTCAAGCGGCCGGCGACGATGCGTACGGCTGCGTGATCATGCCGATGCGCCTCTAGCGCGGGCGGGGACGCGGCGAGGGGCGGCGTCGGGACACGAGACGGCCGGCAGGCCGCGGGATGGTGGCGGACGCACGGAGGTTCGCAGGGCGGGGCAGGCAGAGGAACGAGAACGCGAGGGGGACGCCCGTCCCCGTAAGGCCCTCCACTCCTTCGGCCCGCGGACGCTTCAGTCGCGGCAGCGGGCAGGGGCTGGAGGGTTTCTTGTGCGACGGGGGCTGCGGAGAGGATGCACCCGGCCGCCCGCGCCTTACGAGGAGATATGGCCAGGACCAACGGTAGCGAAGGGGGCGGGGCCGGCGCCTACGGCGTGGACCAGATCAAGGTCCTGGAGGGCCTGGAGGCGGTCCGCAAGCGGCCGGCCATGTACATCGGCGGCACCGGGCCCGAGGGGCTGCACCACCTCGTGTTCGAGGTGCTGGACAACAGCGTGGACGAGGCGCTGGCCGGGGCCTGCGACCGCATCGAGGTCACCGTCCACATGGACAACAGCGTGACGGTGGCGGACAACGGGCGGGGCATCCCCGTGGACGTCCATGAGCAGACCGGACGGCCCGGGCTGGAGGTCGTCATGACGACCCTCCACGCGGGTGGCAAGTTCGGCGGATCGGCCTACAAGGTCTCCGGCGGCCTGCACGGCGTTGGCGTGTCGGTGGTGAACGCCCTGTCGGAGTGGCTGGAGGCCGAGGTCTGGGTCGGCGGCAAGAAGTACCTCCAGCGCTACGAGCGGGGGAAGCCGGCGGGGGACGTGGAGGAGGTCGGCCGGGCCCGGCGCACCGGGACCCGCGTGACGTTCCTGGCGGACGGCGAGGTCTTCGAGGACCGGGCCTTCAGCCTGGATGTCCTCAGCAATCGCTTGCGGGAGATGGCCTTCCTGAACAAGGGCCTGCGCATCGTCCTGTCGGACGAGCGCGTGGACCGGACCGAGGAGTTCTACTATACGGGCGGCATCAAGCAGTTCGTCGAGCTGCTCAACGAGAACAAGACGACGCTCCACCCGCGGCCCATCTCCATCGAGGCGCAGCGGGATGACACGATCGTCGAGATCGCCGTGCAGTACAACGACGGCTACGCCGAGACGGTCTTCTCCTTCGCCAACAACATCAACACCCAGGACGGCGGGACCCACGTCATCGGCTTCCGCTCGGCCCTGACCCGCACGATCAACAACTATGCCGCCGGCCGCAATCTGCTCAAGGACCTGAAGACCAGCCTCACGGGCGACGACGTGCGCGAGGGGCTCACGGCGGTGATCAGCGTGAAGCTGCCCAATCCGCAGTTCGAGGGCCAGACCAAGGGCCGGCTGAACAACCCGGACATCAAGGGCCTGGTGGAGACCGTCGTCAACGAGAAGCTGGGGGAGTACCTGGAGGAGAATCCGGGCGTCGGCCGCAGGATCGTGGAGAAGGCGGCCGAGGCCGCGCGGGCGCGGGATGCGGCCCGCAAGGCCAAGGAGCTGGTCCGCCGCAAGGGCGCCCTGGACGGCGACGACCTGCCGGGCAAGCTGGCGGACTGCTCCGAGAAGGATCCGGCCCTGTGTGAGCTCTTCATCGTGGAGGGCGATTCGGCCGGCGGTTCGGCCAAGCAGGGACGGGACCGGCGGTTCCAGGCGATCCTCCCGCTGCGGGGGAAGATCCTGAACACGGAGCGGGCGCGCGCCGACAAGATGCTCTCGTCCCAGGAGATCCGGGTGCTCATCTCGGCCCTGGGCGCCGGGATCGAGCCCGAGTTCGACCTCTCCAAACTCCGCTACCACCGCGTCATCATCATGACCGACGCCGACGTGGACGGCGAACACATCCGGACCCTGCTCCTGACGTTCTTCTTCCGCCACCTGCGGCGGATCGTGGAGGACGGACACCTCTTCATCGCGCAGCCCCCCCTGTACAAGGTGAAGCGGGGGAAGGCCGAGCGGTACCTGCGGGACGACCGGGGCATGGAGGGCTTCCTGCTGGAGGTGGGGGCGGAGTCGTTCTCCGTGGAGGCCGCCGGGAACGGGAGCGCCTGGACCGGCCAGCGTCTGACCGGAGTGCTCAAGAAGCTGGTGGCGTGGCAGCACTGCCTGCGGGCGCTGGAGAAGCGCGGGCGAAACCCCCACGTGATCGCCGCCCTGGCGCAACTGGGCGGGGTCCCGCGCGGGACCTTGAAGGACGAGGCGAAGGCGCAGCGCCTGCTGGAGCGATTGCTGGGCCGGCTGCGCGAGGAGGCCGACCGCCTGGGCCCCCCCGAGGGGAGCGCGGAGTGGGACGAGGAGCAGGAGACCTACCGGCTGGTCGTCTCCCTGGGCGAGCCATCGCTCCGCGCGGACCGGGCGGGCTGCACCGTCACCTCGGCGCTGCTCACCTCGGCCGAATACCGCGAGCTGGAGGCCGCCGCCGCGGCCCTCAAGACGCTGGGGAACCCGCCCTTCACCATCCGGACGGAATCGGAGGCGGTCCAGGCCGAGAGCTGGACGCACCTGCACGAGCAGATCATCGCGCTGGCCAAGAAGGGCCTGACCATCCAGCGCTACAAGGGCCTGGGCGAGATGAACGCGGAGCAGCTCTGGCAGACCACCATGAATCCCGAGACCCGGACGCTCTTCAAGGTCCAGATCGAGGACGCCCTGGCAGCGGAGCGCATCTTCACCACGCTCATGGGCGACCAGGTCGAGCCGCGCCGCCAGTTCATCGAGACCCACGCCCTGGAAGTGAGCAACCTGGACATCTAGGTTCGCGGTTGGGAACCCCGACCCGCGAACCAGCAAACGGTGGGGGCTTCGGGGCTCTGAACCTCGAACGTCGAACGGTGAACCGGCAAACCGCCGGGGAGGAACGCGGCACCCGTGCCCGAAGGGAACGACAGCATCGCCCAGCAGCGCATCGGCGAGGTCCACCCGACCGACATCCACGAGGAGATGCGCCGGTCGTACCTGGACTACGCCATGAGCGTCATCATCGGCCGCGCCCTGCCGGACGTGCGCGACGGCCTGAAGCCGGTGCACCGGCGCGTGCTGTACGCCATGGACGAGATGGGGCTGGCCTTCAACCGCCCCTACCGCAAGGCGGCGCGCGTGGTGGGCGACGTCCTGGGGAAGTACCACCCCCACGGGGATGCGGCGGTCTACGACACCACCGTGCGGATGGTTCAGGACTTCTCCATGCGCTACCCCCTGATCGACGGGCAGGGGAACTTCGGCTCCGTGGACGGGGACGCCCCCGCGGCCATGCGGTACACCGAGGTGCGGCTGGCCCGCGTGGCGCACGAGATGCTGCGGGACATCGACAAGGAGACGGTGGACTTCGTCCCCAACTACGACGAGTCCACGCAGGAGCCGGCGCTCCTGCCGGCCGCCCTGCCGAACCTGCTGGTCAACGGCTCGTCGGGGATCGCCGTGGGGATGGCCACCAACATCCCGCCCCACAACCTGAGCGAGGTGGTGGATGCGGTCCTCCTGCAGCTCGACACCCCGGAGGTCGCCCTGGATGAGCTGATGCAGGTGCTGCCCGGCCCGGACTTCCCCACGGCCGGGTACATCCACGGCCGGCAGGGGATCCTGGACGCCTACCGCACCGGTCGCGGCCTGGTCCAGATGCGGGCCAAGGCGGTGGTGGAGAAGGGGCGGGGCGGCCGCGAGAACATCATCGTCACCGAGCTGCCCTATCAGGTGAACAAGGCCAAACTGGTGGAGCGGATGGCGGAGCTGATCCGCGAGAAGAAGATCGACGGGGTCGCGGATCTGCGGGACGAGTCCGACCGGGAGGGGATGCGGATCGTCCTGGAGCTGAAGAAGGACGAGCCGGCGCCCCCCATCCTGAACTCCCTGTATAAGCACACGGCCATGCAGTCCACCTTCGGCGTGATCATGCTGGCCCTGGTGGACAAGCAGCCCAGGGTCCTCACCCTCCAGGAGACGATCGGGCACTTCATCGAGCACCGGAAGACCGTGGTCGTCCGGCGCACCCGGTACGAGCTGCGCCAGGCGGAGGCGCGGGCCCACATCCTGGAGGGCTACCGCATCGCCCTGGACCACCTGGACGCGGTGATCCAGCTCATCCGGCGGTCCCGCTCCGCGGACGAGGCCCGGGCCGGCCTGGTGGAACAGTTCGGTATGACCGAGATCCAGGCCCAAGCGGTGCTGGACCTGCGCCTCCAGCGGCTGACCCAGTTGGAGCGCCAGAAGATCCAGGACGAGTACCAGGAGACCATCCAGCTCATCGCCCGGCTGCAGGCCATCCTGGGGAACGAGGCGCTGGTGCGGGAGATCATTCGCGAGGAACTTCTGGCCCTGAAAGCGCAGTACGGCGACCCCCGCCGCACCGAGATCCTGGAGGAGACGGCCGAGATCTCCTTCGAGGACATGGTGGCCGACGAGGAGATGGTGGTGACCGTCTCCCACGGCGGCTACATCAAGCGCAGCCCCCTGACCGTGTACCGGGCCCAGCGGCGCGGCGGCAAGGGCATGGCCGGGATGGCCACCAAGGAAGAGGACTACGTGGAGTACCTGTTCGTGGCCACGACTCACAGCTACCTCCTGCTGTTCACCAATCTGGGCCGCGTGCACTGGCTGAAGGTGCACGAGATCCCGCAGTTGGGCCGGGCAGCCAAGGGGAAGGCACTGGTGAACTTCCTGCAGGTGCAGTCGGGGGAGATGGTCACGGCCATGATCCCGATCCGCCAGTTCGAGGTGGACAAGTACCTGGTGATGGCCACGCGGCGGGGCGTGGTGAAGAAGACGGAGCTCTCCGCCTACGCCAACCCCCGCGCCGGGGGGATCATCGCCCTCAGCCTGGACGAGGGGGACGAGCTGATCGCCGTGCGCCTGACCAGCGGGCGGGACGAGGTGTTCCTGGCCACGCGACAGGGGATGGCCATCCGCTTCGAGGAGAGCGAGGTGCGCCCCATCGGCCGCGCGGGCCGCGGCGTGAACGGCATCGCGCTGGAGGAGGGGGACGAGGTCGTCGTGGCCGAGGTGGTCCGGCCCGGCACCGCCATCCTCACCGTGAACGAGCGGGGCTACGGCAAGCGCACCGAGCTGGAGGAATACCGCCTGCAGGGCCGCGGGGGCAAGGGCATCATCAACGTGCGCGTGACCGAGAAGAACGGCCCCGTGGTCGGCGCGCTGCAGGTCCAGGAACAGGACCAGGTCATGATGATCTCCCAGGAGGGGAAGGTGACCCGCCTGCACGTTCGGGAGATCAGCGTGATCGGCCGGGCCACGCAGGGGGTCCGCCTGCAGGGCCTGGAGGAGGGCGACCGGGTCGCCGCCGTCACCAGCCTGGTGGCCGACGAGTCGGACGGCGAGGCGGGCGGGCCCGCGCCGGCGGCGGACGGGGCCGTGGGATAGCGGCCGGACGAGGCGGAACGGCAGCGTGCTGGATCCCAAGTACGTCCGCGAGCATGTCGAGACGGTGGAGGCGGGCCTCCGCAGCCGGGGAGTGACCCTCGCCCTGCAGGAGTTCCTGGCGGCTGACCTGGCCCGTCGTCGGCTGCTCTCCGAGGTCGAGCAGCTCAAGCACCGCCGCAATACCGCCTCCGAAGAGGTCGGCCAGCGCAAGCGGCAGGGGCGGGACGCCGGCGAGCTCATCGCCGAGATGCGGGAGCTGGGGGACCGGATCAAGAAGCTGGACGAGGAGGTGCGGGGCTGCGACGAGCACATCGAGGCGTTCCTGATGGGCCTGCCCAACCTGCCCCACCCGTCGGTCCCCGTCGGCGGGGACAGCACCGCGAACGTGGAGATGCGGCGGCGGGGCGAGCCGCGGCGCTTCGACTTCCCGGCCAGGCCGCACTGGGAGATCGGGGAGGCGCTGGGCCTCCTCGACTTCGAGCGCGCTGCGCGAATGTCCCAGGCGCGCTTCGTCGTCCTGACCGGCGCGGGCGCGCGACTGGAGCGGGCGCTGATCAATTTCATGCTGGACCTGCACACCAGGGAGCACGGCTACACAGAGGTATTCCCGCCGCTCCTGGTGAATGCGGCGGCCATGACCGGCACGGGCCAGCTCCCCAAGTTCGCCGAGGAGCTCTTCAAGACGAAGGACGAGTCCCTGTACATGATTCCGACCGCGGAGGTCCCCGTCACCAATCTGCACCGGGAGGAGATCCTGCCGCCGGGGACGCTCCCCCTCTCCTACGTGGCCTTCACGCCCTGCTTCCGCCGGGAGGCGGGGTCCCACGGCAAGGATACCCGCGGGCTCATCCGGCAGCACCAGTTCAACAAGGTCGAGCTGGTGAAGCTCACCCAGGCCGACCGGTCCTACGAGGCGTTGGAGCAGATGACCCGCGACGCCGAGGCGGTGCTGCAGCGCCTCGGCCTGCCATACCGGGTGGTGGTCCTCTGCACGGGGGATCTGGGGTTCGCCGCGGCCAAGACCTACGACATCGAGGTCTGGCTGCCCAGCCAGTCCGCCTCTCCGAAGGAGTCCGGCACCCACGCCGATGCCGTGGGTGCCCGGGGGATCGGCGGATACCGGGAGATCTCCTCCATCAGCAACTGCGAGGCCTTCCAGGCCCGGCGGGCCGACATCCGGTATCGCCCGGCACCCACGGCGCCCGTGGAGTACGTGCACACGCTGAACGGCTCGGGGGTGGCGGTCGGGCGGGCCTGGCTCGCCATCCTCGAGAACTATCAGGAGGCGGACGGAAGCGTCCGCATCCCAGAGGCCCTCCGCCCGTACATGGACGGGCAGGAGCGGATCGGCAAGCCCTAGCCGTACGCGTTTCTGCTTCCCTTTGCCCGCGAGTTTTTCTATCATCAGGGCCTTCCCTGTGGGAGATCCGACCGGTCGGCCTCCCGCGGGGAGGCGGAACCGGGCGAGCGACGACACGGAGGGGTGGCCGAGTGGTTGAAGGCGTCCCGCTTGAAACGGCCAGCGGGACGTCCCAGCGGTTGAAGGGGCGCTCGCTGTCGGAGATGGCTGTCGCTGTCCAGGGAAGGCATGGAGGGGTGGCCGAGTGGTTGAAGGCGTCCCGCTTGAAACGGGATGACCGCAAGGTCCGTGGGTTCGAATCCTACCCCCTCCGCCACCCAAGATTGGAGATTTTGGATTGAGGATTGTAGATTTCCCAATCTGAAATCCGAAAGCATCAATCTGAAATCAACATACGGAGAGGTGGCCGAGCGGCCGAAGGCAACCGCCTGCTAAGCGGTTGGTCGGGTAAAACTGGCCCCCGGGTTCGAATCCCGGCCTCTCCGCCAGTTCACATCCGCGGCGTGGCGGCTGGCGCGGGTGACGGATGCAGCCTGGCGCGAACGGGGAAGGCGCGCGCCGCGCACGCCAGGATCGGACGAGGACGGTCGAGGATATGACGGAACACGGCCCCATCACGAAGAAGTTGATCCTGTTCGGGGTGGCGATTGCGATTCCCCTCGCGGCGGTGGCGCTCTATTTCGCCGTGTTCGATCAGCCGAAGCCGGCACCGCCGGCGCCGGGGGGAGCCCAGCCGCCTGCGCCATCGGCCTCGGCGGGGGGGCAGGCCGCCCCTGGGCAGGCGACGCTGCCGCCGGATCATCCACCGATCGCCGGAGGGCAGGGCAGCCCTCCGGCGAATAGCGGCCCATCCGCGCCGGCCGGCCATCCCCAGACGGGCGCCACGGGCCGAACAGTTCGTGTCCCTGACGGAGTCAAGGGGAAATGGGAAGCCGTGAAGTTGCGGGTCGAGGAGAAGAGCGGCGGAAAGTCCCCCAAGGTCTTCACGGTGAAGCTGGGCGCCCAACTGGCCATCCCGGGAAGCAAGCTTCGCGTGCGCGTCGGTGACTTCCTGCCCGCCCTCCAGGTCAGCGACGGCGAGGTCACGTCGGCGTCCAACGAGCCGAAGAATCCGGCCGTCCTCGTCACGGTGTCTGAGGGCGGCAAGGAAACCTTCCGGGGCTGGCTGTTCAGCAAGTTCCCGGAGATGCAGCCGTTCGAGCACCCGATCTACCGGATCACGCTGGTGGAAGGCATTCCGGCGAGCTAGCTCGCTCGGCAGTTTCAAATGGAAAACCGACAACCGACAACTGGCCAGATCGGGTTTGCGGGTTAGCCGGTTGTCAGTTTTTCATTGGCGTAGTGTGGAGGAGAGGTACCGAAGCGGTCGTAACGGGCCCGCCTCGAAAGCGGGTTGGGGGGCAACTCCCACGTGGGTTCGAATCCCACCCTCTCCGCCATCGCCTCGTGACGCGGTTCGGGGACCCATCCGTCGAGGAGAAGCCCTCACCAACCAGGAGGCAGCCGGCCGAGGCCGGTGAGGCGTCGAACCGATCCAGGGACTGATGGGCTCCGGGTGTGCGGAGAGGTGTCCGAGTGGCTGAAGGAGCACGCCTGGAGAGCGTGTGTGGGGGAAACTCCACCCCGGGTTCGAATCCCGGCCTCTCCGCCAGCCTCTTCTGGAGTCGCGGGCGCCCCCCGGAGGCGTTCCGTTCAATTTCAAATGGAAAACCGACAACCGACAACCGGCCATCTCAGTTGATCCGTTTTCAGTTGTCGGTTGTCAGTTTTGCATTGGTGTAGTTCCAGGTCGAGTGGGCGCCGGAGGGCCCACGCGGCGTTGATGATCGGGTCTCGCGCAGGGTAGCCCTGTGAACTCCGCCAGGTCCGGAAGGAAGCAACGGTAAGCAGCGAGCGGCCCGTGCCGCGAGTTCACCCGATCGGAGCCGCGTGGGCCCTCCGGCGCTCGCACCAGGCTGCGCCACCAGGCCCGACCCGAGGGCGGCGGCGCGGCCGCCCCGGCCCCGAGCCCCCCAGAGGAACGATGCCCTACCAGGTCATTGCCCGCCGCTGGCGACCACAGGCCTTCGACGAGGTCGTGGGCCAGCGGAACGTCACCGAGACGCTCAAGAACGCCATTGCGACCGATCGCCTGGCGCACGCACTGCTCTTCGCCGGGCCGCGCGGCGTGGGCAAGACGACGACGGCCCGCATCGTGGCCAAGGCGCTGAACTGCGACCGGGGGGCCACGCCCGCTCCCTGCGGGCGCTGCGGAGCCTGCGAGGAGATCGCGACGGGTCGCTCGGTGGACTGCCTCGAGGTGGACGCGGCGTCCAACACCCAGGTGGAGAAGACCCGCGACCTCCTGGAGACGGTGCAGTACGCCCCCACCCGGGGGCGCCACAAGGTCTACATCATCGACGAAGCCCACATGCTCTCCACCAGCTCCTTCAACGCGCTGCTCAAGACGCTGGAGGAGCCGCCGCCGCGGGTCGTGTTCATCCTGGCAACCACCGAGCCCCACCGGATCCCGGCCACGATTCATTCGCGCTGCCAGCGCCACGACTTCCGCCTGCTGGGGAGCGCGGAGATCCTGGGCCGGCTGCGCGAGATCGTGACGGCGGAGGGCGTGACGGCCGACGAGGGGGCCTTGAGCCTGCTGGCCCGGGCGGCCTGCGGGAGCTTGCGGGATGCCCAGAGCCTCCTTGACCAGGCCATCGCGAGCCTCGGAACTTCCCTGGAGGCCGGGCGCGTGGCCGATCTCCTGGGGTTGGTCCAGGCCGACGTCCTGGTGGAGGCGACCGAGACGATCCTGACACGGGACGCCGCCCGGGCCATCCGACTGGTGGATCGCCTCGCCAGTCACGGCCAGGACCTGCGGCAGTTTACGCTGGAACTCACCGGGCACCTGCGCGACCTGGCGATCCTGCGACTGTGTCCCGAGCCGGGGCCGCTCTTGGATGGGGCGCGGGTCGGCCTGGACGTGGCCCGGCGGCAGGCGGAGCGGGCGACCCTCCCGGAGCTGGAGCTGATGATCAAGACGCTCCAGCAGGCGGAGGGGGAGATGCGCCGCGCCACCCAACCGCGGTTTCTCCTCGAGATGGCGTTGATCCGGCTCGCCGAGATCCGGCATGTGCAGGGCCTGGGAGAGATCCTGGGTCGCCTCGTCGCCCTGGAGGCCCGCTTCCCGGCCGGACCGTCGGCGACGGCCACGGCGGAACTTCCCCTCTTCGGGGGAAGCCCGGCCGCGCCCGAGCGTCCGACGCGGCCCATGCAGGCCGTGGAGACCCCGCCCCCGAGCGCGGGCGGGCGACCGTCGCCCGGGCCCGCGGTGCCGGACGGCACCCCCACCGTTGACGCCGGCTGGGCGGCCACGGTCGGACGTCTCCGGGGGCGGAAACGGCTGGCGTCGGTGTTGTCCGAGGTCCGGCCCGTGAGCCTGGAGGCCGACACGCTGACGCTGGAGGTGAGAAACGGCAACGCCTTCGTCCGGGACACGCTGGAAGACCCCGAGACCCGCCGGCTGATCGCCGATGCCGCGGCCGAAAGTTTCGGGCGCCGGCTGCGGATCGAGTACCGATTCGCGGCGGCCCCGCCGCCCCGCCTGGAGGCGGCGGGGGTGCGCAGCGCGGCCCCGGCTTCGCCGCGGGTCCGGGAACACCCGCTGGTGCGGGAGGCCTTGAGCCTGTTCGGCGGCACGATCGTTCGCGAGGTGTCCGCCTGAGGAGGACCCATGACGGGGCTCGGCGATCTCATGAAGCAGGCGCAGAAGATGAAGGCCGAGATGGATCGCATCCAGGCCGAGGTGGCGGGCCGGACCGTGGAGGGCAG
>JACQXP010000172.1 GCA_016208645.1 Candidatus Methylomirabilota bacterium
GGTGCGGGTGATCCGGCAGAACATCGCCTTCGCCCTGGCGATCAAGGCCCTGGCCATCGCCGCCGTGTTCCCGGGCTGGCTGACGCTCTGGCTGGCGGTCCTCGGCGACATGGGTGCCTCGGTCCTGGTGACGCTCAACGGGATGCGGCTGCTCGCGATGAAACCGACAGCACCCCGGCCGGAGGCAAGAACCTCCTCCTGCCCGCGCTGAAGCTGCAGAGGATGTTCATCCCGGACAATGGGGTTGCAGATGCAAAACAGGTTGAAGGGATCGCCGGGCTGTGCTACACGAGAGATGGCGTAGCACCCGAGTGCGGGAACTTGAACACATGGGATGGATTTGCGTCACGGCACTGGTGGCCCTGGGCCTCCTGGCCGGTGCCTCGCCTGCGCTTTCCCAAGAGATTCTGCCTCTGTTTGGTTCGGATGAGGAGGTGAGGATCCTTGGGACCAACCAACTTCCCCGCGCTGTCTGGATGGCAGTGGTCGCTGACGAAAAGGGGACTCGATTCCTGGTGGAGGGTGGTGATGCCATCTTCCAGGAAGGCGATTCGCACCCCGTCGGGGTGGTCCGGGCGGTCCGTCCGGTTGACCTCAGCATAGTTCTCAGCCAGGGAGGCCGGGAGGTGCGGGTGCTTCCGGGCCGTCCGATTCCCGGCGCTCGCGGCTTGGTACTCCGGGATGTGGTCCTCGTAACGACCCTTGAATATCGGCACCGGCTTGTGGACCGTGGGAGCCGGAAGACTCTGGGCGGAGACCTGTACCTGATCGGCCTCCGGGGGACGCGCGCAATTCTCCAGCGAGATGTGGATCTGCCATCCCCGCCAACCGAGCCCATGGAACAGCGATTGGCGGCCATCCAGATAGTCCAAGTTGCCCCCCGCGTCTGGGAGGTGAATGCCAGAGATATCCAGACTGCGATGGACTCCGGAGAGGCGATCATCAACCGCGCGCTCAACGAGAGCCGGATGGATATCTCGCGCACCTATGGGATAGGCGTGGAGCTTAAGACGCCCGTCGCCGATGTCCGGGTTGATCGCCGGGGCTTTGTGGTGACCAGCCCAAACCTGGCCAGCCGCGCCGGTCTTGAGGTTGGGGACCGGATACTCGGAGTAAACGGCATGCCGATTGACGGGCTTGGCGCCCTTGTGCGCGCCTATCGTGGCATCAAGAATGACCCCTCCATACGGACAGTACATCTGACGATTGAACGACACGAACAACCGCTAACCCTCACCTACCAGGCCCGATAGGGGGCGGTCCGCCTCCGGACACTTTCCCCCCAAGCAAATCCAGGCACTGTAACCGCGCCCCGGCAGTACCCGGTCCTCCTGATCCTCGGCGTGCCAGACGACGAGCAGCGGTTCAGAGGCTGTCCGACCGCCGGGATGGGTACAGTACCAGCGATGACGTACGCAACAGTGGTGACGCGGATGCTAAACAGGATGAAGTCTATCCTGCCAGTCGTCCTTCTGGCCAGGATCAGTTCGACTTTAGCGGTGGCGGGAGCCGCTCGCATTCAACCTTGGCTCGACCGCATCCTCCCTCGGTGACCGGCCTCTCCCCTGTCATTTTCCCGCCCCACCCGGGCCGTTTCGGCTTGACATCCCTGACTCGCTAGAGGCATGTTTCACTGGCCGTGGCAGGTTCGCCGGGCTCCGGCGGCCCGGCCGCGGCACGTGTGGCCCCCGGCCCGAGCGCAGTGTCCTCTTTTTTCCGATTACCGTCTAATAGAAAGGAGGAGAAAATGTGGGGGCGAGATTTCCGCGTTCCGATCGGTCTCTTTCTTGTTGCTGTCCTCTCAGCATCTGATGCCTTTGCCGCCGCACCACAGATGACGCGGATTCAATTAGGAAGCAATGTGGCCGACGGATACATAGTCATCCCGAATTCCGGAGCGACGGCTGGTTCAACCTATCCAATGACGCCGGCCAAGTACATAGCCGCAGGAAGCAAGGATAGCGATGACATACTTGACGGCGCTACGGCGATCGCGAATGCGTTCGGTGCAGGCCAGCATGCAGTCCAGGGTGATGCCACATTCTTTGGTATCTCACTCGGCTACGGGATGTTCCTCTTCAATGTCACCGACGGTGCTGCTACGGGCAATCAAACAGATCGAAGACTTGCTGAGATGAGAAAGTGGAGGATAAAGAATTCCAACACACAAATGATGGATGAATTGTACGGCCCAGGGAATATCGGCAGTGTATCTCTGAATAACGCTATTCCCGCCGGGACATCTGTTACACTCACGGTGGATATGCAAGGCAATAAACCGCATATGATTGGCGTCCTGGGTGGAACACCAACAGTCACATATGACTCCACTGGAAATGGAACGCTTACGGTTCAGTCCAGCACAATCACGACCAAAAACGCTGGCGGCAGAGGGGGGACGGATCCCGATAATCAGGCAACTGGCGCGGATACGACTGACAATACGATCACGTCAGCATTTGGCATGATGCTGGTCACAGATGACACGAAATTCGGAAACCCCGCATCTGCCATGAAGCTCGTTGGTTGGACGAATGCATGGCCGGGCGATATATTTCTCTATGCCCCTGGCGCAGATTCGAACTCCAACAAGGGCTCGGGATCTGCAGGGACGTTCGGAAGTTCGTCCGCAAAGATGGGGCTCTCGGTGAACGGTCCAACCGGCGACAGGAGAACGTTCTTTATGTTTGTTCCCTCGGGTGTAATCGAGACCGTTTTTGGAACGGGAGTGACATCGGGAAATCTGACGGGTTACGTAAACGGCGCGGAAGCATCCACAACAGCAACCTCCGATAGTTCCACCTATACGGCGGATGGAAGCGCGGTCACGGGCGTACGCCTCTCCTTCGACTATACGTTTGCGTCTGCCTCGGATACGTCCACCGGGGTCAAGACCAGCAGCGGTGATTCAGGGGGGAATTGTTTCATTGCCACGTCGGTATTTGGCTCGTATGACTCGCGCCCCGTCTGGCTGCTTCGCGAATTCCGATTCCATTACCTGATGAACAGCAAGATAGGGAGGACGTTGGTATCGCTCTACGAGAAGCTCAGCCCACCGATTGCCGGCTTTCTGGATCGACATGAGTTCCTGAAGCCAGCAGTGAGGGCAGGCATCATGCCGGCTGTCTGGTTCAGCGCCTTCATGCTGAAGACCACCGGTGCGATGAAGCTCCTTAGCGTAGTCGGTGTACTGGCTGTTTCCCTTGTGGCGGGATTCGGTGTTCGCAGACTGTTGGCTGCTGGATAGGTAATTCGGGCTAGAGCGCGATGCGCAGCTTCTTGGCGTGGGTCTCGAGGAGCATGAGGGCGGTATTGAGGCGCTGGAGCTTGTGGGCCCGGCGGCGCATCCCATCGATGTCGTGGGCGACGACGGCCGTGGTGCGCACCTCGCGGAGGACGATATTGATGTTGGCGAAGACCTTCTTCAGCTCCTCCGGCGTCATCATCTTGAGCTGCAGAAGTGTGAAGGGGGCGTTGCCCTCGGCGATATCGCGGCAGTAGCCGAGCGGATTTCCTGGAATACCTGCCATGACCTCTCTCCCGTCGGCGGGGGACCGCCGTAACAGCGGGGGGCGACTTCCAGCCGGGAGCAGCCCCCCGGGCCCGGCCGGTGCCTGGGGCACCGAACCAACGGCCTGATCATAGCATCCGGGCGCCCCCGCGCCAACCCGTTTCGTCCCGATGTGTCGTTTCGTCCCGATGTGCGGCGCGACCGGCAGGGGGTCCGCCAAGGTCAGGCCCGGGCCGCATCCCGCGCCGCCTTGATCAGGGGCGGGTAACTGTAGGTCGGCACCGAGCAGCCGGGGGCCAGGATGAACCTCGTGCTGCCCGCCTGGGCGCGGGCCGTCCTGACCTGCTCACGGATCACCCGAACCGAGACGTCGGGAAACTTGAGGTGTTCCAGGCCGGCCATCAGGGAGAGGGGGATCCGCCGGCGGACCTCGGCGATGGAGGGGCCGCCGTTCAGGTCCGCCCAGGAGAGGGCGTGGACCGGGTACTCCAGCAGTTGGTCGAGGTACAGCTTCTCCCCGTGGGCGTGGAGGATGTGGCACTCCCCCTTCCCGCGGATCGCCTTCAGCAGTTGCAGATCAAAGGGCCGCATGAACCGGTCGTACTGCTGGGGGCTGACACTCTCGGCCGTGGCCGGCACCGACAGGAAAATCCCGGCGGCCCCCCGCTCCAGGCTGGCCAGCGCGTACTGGATCAGGTTGTCGTTCACGACCTGGAGGGCGCCCTCCAGCGCCCGGGGGTGGTCCGTCATGAGAGGCCCCATCGCCTCCTTGACCAGGTTCCGCCGTAGCGTGTTCCACGCGTTGAAGACCGTGTCCACGAAGAGGGCCGTTCCCCGAAGTGCGCTGGCGATCAGCTCGATGGCCTTGAGCTGCTGGCCCAGCGGGGTCCGGGTCACGTCGAAGGGGGCCAGCCGCTTGAGATCCTCGGGGGTGGCCATGACCTCCATCCCCTCGGGCATGGGGTAGTCGTAGTCGTTCATCACCTTCAGCAGGTCCAGGTCGTAGGCCTCGAAGAACTCCAGGTGCGCCTGGGCCGTCCGATCCGGTGAGGCGTGCTGGTTTCCGAAGTGGTACCAGATGCTGAAGGGCGGCCGGTCCACCGGCTTGCCGGCCAGCGTCGCCCTTACCCTCTCGATCTTCGTCATGGTTGGCTCTCCCGTTCTGTGCGGAGGTGCTGGGGTGCCGACGAGCAGAGAGACAAAGGGGCTCTGGCAAGGCGCGAAGACTCGAGCGGCTGGCCCCGCACGACTCGACTATGGCGTCTGGCGTTGAGATGCTGAGGAGAGGGAACGCGGGGTCGCTCCCCTACGATGCACCCGCCCGGATCTGCAGCTCCTGTCCCGGCCGGAGTGCGGCATCCCGGGGCAGACTGTTCCAGCGGCGGAGGTCCTCGGGAGACACGGCGTGGGCCCGGGCGATCTTCCACAGGGTATCCCCGCGTTTGACGACGTAGCGTTTCACGGCGGGAGCACTTTGACCCACCCGGGAATGCTCGGGGGTGCGGGACCGAGGGGCAGCCTTCGCCTTGGCCTGCGCCGGTCGCAGGATCTTCAGCGTCCGTCCCGGCCGGAGCGCCGCCTGGCGGGGCAGGCTGTTCCAGCGGCGGAGGTCCTCGGGAGACACCGCGTGGGCCCGGGCGATCTTCCAGAGGCTGTCGCCCTTCTTCACGGTGTAGGACTGCGCGGCTGCGGGGGGATCGTCCGGGGATGTCCTCCCGACCGCGACGGCTCGGGCGAGGGGAATGAGCAGTGTCCCGCCCGGCTTCAACGCCTGGCGCTTGCGGAGCCCATTCATCTCCAGGATCGCCTGCAGGTCCACCCGGTGGCGCCTGGCGATGCTCGCCGGGGTCTCGCCTTTCCGGATCTGGTGGCGGACCCAGGTGATGCGCTCCGCGGGTGGAATCCGATCCAGCGCCGCCAGGAATTCGTCGCGGCGGCCGGCCGGGATGCGGAGCGTGTAGCGGGGCACATCGGGGGGCGTGGCCCAGCGGACCAACTCCGGATTCAGGTCCCGGATCTCCTCGACCGTCGTTCGGGCGGCCTGGGCGATCAGCTTCAAGTCGGTGGGATGCCGCAGGATCACCGTGTCAGCCTCGACTGGCTCCTCGGGGGGCGGAGTGAAGCCGTAGCGATCGGGCTCCCGGGCGATGATGGTCATGGCCATGAAGGCAGGGACGAAGAGTTGCGTCTCTTTGGGGAGGCGCAGTGACCAGAAGTCCCGGGTCCTCTGGCGCCGGATGGCGCTCTGGAGCTTCCCCTCACCGGCGTTGTAGGCGGCCAGGGCCAGCGGCCAGGACTCGAACATGCGGTGCAGATTCTTCAAGTACTCGGCCGCGGCGCGGGTGGATTTCTCCGGATCCCGCCGCTCGTCCAGCCACCAGGAGGACCGCATCCCGTAGAGCCGTCCCGTGGACGGGATGAACTGCCAGATGCCCGCCGCCTTGGCCCGCGAAGTTGCCCGGGGGTTGACCGCGCTCTCGATGAACGCCAGGTTGAGCAGGTCCTCGGGCAATCCCTTCTCGCGGAAGATCTTTCGCATCATCGGCAGGTAGCGGCTGGCCCGCTCGAAGGCGCGGGTGATGACGCCCCACTTCCGGTTCTGGAAGTACTGGATGAAGACCTTGACCTGCTCGTTGAACACGACGGGAATATCGTGCTTCTGGGCGTCGGGTTCGGGGAGGGGGCTGGCACCCTCCGGCGGCGCCTCGGTCACTGCCTGCAGGTCTTCCGGGCCCAGGAGAGCCGGCGCGTCCAGGGTGGGTTCATCCGGCTCCGTGGGCTCGGGCGCCTCCGTCATCAGGTCTCGCGAGGGGCCCGCCAGGGAGGCCAGCCAGGGCGTTGCCGGAAACGCGGGGAGCCTGGCCAGGCCCAGGAGACTGGTGGGTGCCTGGCCGTTGAGATTCATGTCAAGCAGGGTTTCGAGGGCGGTATCGAATTCCCACTCCGCCTGGTCGGCGTTCCCGCTGCGCATGGCCTGGAGGCCCCGCTCGTAATGGGAGCCGGCGCGCTGCATGGCCAGGGCGAGGGGCGAGAGGGCCGGGGGGGAGCCGGGCGTCGCGATCGGAGTGGACTCCGAAGCGGGAACCGCGGGAGAGGCCGATTCCTGTGCCGGAAGGTTCCAGTCGGTGGAGAGGTTCAGGGCAGTTGGATCCTGCGAGCCAACGAGAGATGTTGGCGGCACGCCGGGGAGCGTACAGCTCGCGGCGAGGATCGTCAGCAGAGCCAAAGCCAGGATTGCCAGGGGTCCAGGATGTTGCCGAAGCCCCATCAAGATCCTCCACCAAGGCCTGCCAGGGCGTAGCAGTCAGAGGGAGGTTGATGAACTCTCTCGGGCGTCCTTGAAGGCCCCTGAACAAGCGGGCGAGAAAATTCGGTATCTTGTAACCCCTGACCCCACTTTTGTCAAGATTTTCCCGTATGCCAACCCCCCACCGCTATTTCCAGGGAGCATCGAGGATGCAGGCGCTCGGGCGTCGGTGGGTTATGACGCCGGCACTTCCCCGATCTGGACCCGGATCGTGCGCTTCTGCTTTTCGCGCAGGATGATGAGTTCGATGCTCTTTCCGATGTCCGCCTCGGCGATGATCCGTTGGAGTTGTCGGAGATCCTTCACCGCCTTGCCATCCACGCTGAGGATCAGGTCTCCTGTCTTCAGTCCGGCCGCCTCCGCGGGGCTCTTGGGCATCACCTGGTTCACCAGGATCCCCTCGTCAACCCCCACACCGAAGCTCTTGGCCAGCTCCGGGGTGAGCGACTGGATGCCCACCCCCAGCCATCCCCGCGTCACCTTCCCCTTCTTGACGAGATCCTCCATCACCTTGCGGGCCATGTTGACCGGGATGGCAAAGCCGATCCCCTGTCCCGAGGCCACGATGGCCGTGTTGATGCCGATGACCTCGCCCCGGATGTTCAGGAGCGGGCCCCCGCTGTTGCCCGGATTGATGGACGCATCCGTCTGGATGAAGTTCTCGTAGGCGGCGATCCCGACCTCGGAGCGGCCGGTGGCGCTGATGACCCCGACCGTCAGGGTGTGGTCCAGGCCGAAGGGGTTGCCGATGGCAATGGCCCACTCGCCCACGTGGAGGGTGTCCGAGTTGCCCAGGGCCACGACCGGCAGCTCCTCTTTGGTGGAGACGCGGATCACGGCCAGGTCGGTCTTCGGATCGGTGCCGACCACCTTGCCCTTGGCCTCTTGCTTGTTCGCGAACCTGACGGTGATCTCGTCCGCGTCCTTGACCACGTGATTGTTCGTCAGGATCAGCCCGCCCTTGTCAATGATGACCCCAGAGCCGAGGCTCGTCTGCCTGCGGCGGGGCATCCCCTCGAAGAACCGATCGAAGAAGTCGCGGAAGAAGGGCTCATTGCCGAAGGGGCGGAACAGCTCGGTCGGGGGCCGACCCTTCCCCGAGGTGACCGTGCTGATGTTGACCACCGCGGGAGTCACCAGCTCGGCGACTCTGACGAAGGGATTCCCGGGCACGGTCCCTCCTTCCTTGGACGGTGAGGCAGGAGAGGGACCGAACAATCCTCGGGCGGGGCCCGCCCCCGAAGTGGCCGGCTTGGTCAGGGCCCCGTGGACGTAGATGCCCAAGCTGAAGAATGCCAGTGCGTAGAGCGCGAGTGTGAGCGCCTTGAACCAGCGGCTAGTCAACATGTCTGACCTTTCTGCAAGATGGGGTTGCCCGCATTAAAAGGCAGGTGGCCTTCCATGTCAAGAAGATGGGCACGGCCGCATGATGGGGTGGGGTGGACCTGCCTCGATGGCGGGTCCGATCGGTTCCTCAGAGGTACCAGTCTATGCACCAAATGGGAGACTTGACAGGGTTCGGCTCAGGTTTTATATTAGCCATGGCATGAGCAAGACACCGGAATCATTGGGTTCCATTCCAGGGAGGTAACCTAGCCAGGAGGGCAGCCGTGGGGAAAGTCATCGGGATTGACCTTGGGACAACGAACTCTGTGGTGGCCGTCATGGAAGGCGGCGACCCCGTGGTGATCACGAACGCCGAGGGCGGTCGGCTGACCCCCTCTGTGGTGGCCTTCACCAAGGATGGGGAGCGCCTGGTCGGCCAGGTGGCCCGCCGCCAGGCCATCACCAACCCGGAGAATACCATTTTCTCCATCAAGCGCTTCATGGGTCGCCGGCATGGCGAGGTCACCCACGAGATCACGCTGGTGCCGTACAAGGTGGTGGCGGCCAACGGGGATGTCCGGGTGGAGGCGCGCGGGAAGCAGTATTCGCCGCCCGAGATCTCCGCCATGATCCTCCAGAAGCTCAAGGAATCGGCCGAGGCCTACCTGGGCGAGAAGGTGACCCAGGCGGTGATCACCGTCCCGGCCTACTTCAACGACAGCCAGCGCCAGGCCACCAAGGATGCGGGGAAGGTCGCGGGTCTGGAGGTCCTGCGGATCGTCAACGAGCCGACGGCCGCCTCGCTGGCGTATGGACTGGAGAAGAAGAAGGACGAGAAGATCGCCGTCTTCGACCTGGGCGGTGGCACCTTCGACATCTCCATCCTGGAGTTGGGGGAGGGGGTGTTCGAGGTCAAGTCCACCAACGGGGATACGCATCTCGGGGGCGACGACTTCGACGATCGCATCATCCGGTGGCTGGTGGACGAGTTCAAGAAGGACCAGGGGATCGACCTCAGCAAGGACCGCATGGCGCTCCAGCGCCTGAAGGAGGCGGCCGAGAAGGCCAAGTGCGAGCTAAGCACGACCCTGGAGACGGAGATCAACCTCCCCTTCGTCACGGCCGATGCCTCCGGGCCGAAGCACCTGAACCTCAAGCTGACCCGGGCGAAGCTGGAGCAACTGGTGGACGACCTGATCCAGCGGACCATCGGCCCCTGCCGCCAGGCGCTGAAAGATGCCGGGCTGGAATCGGCCCAGATCGACGAGGTGGTCCTGGTGGGCGGCCAGACCCGGATGCCCAAGGTGCAGCAGATCGTGAAGGACTTCTTCGGGAAAGAGCCCCACAAGGGGGTCAACCCGGACGAGGTGGTGGCCGTCGGCGCCGCCATCCAGGCCGGGGTGCTGGTGGGCGATGTCAAGGACGTGGTCCTCCTGGACGTCACCCCGCTCAGCCTGGGGATCGAGACGCTGGGCGGGGTCATGACCCGGCTGATCGAACGGAACACCACCATCCCCACCCGGAAGAGCGAGATCTTCACCACCGCGGCGGACAACCAGACGAGCGTGGAGATCCATGTCCTCCAGGGCGAGCGGGAGATGGCCCGGGACAACCGGACCCTGGGTAAGTTCCATCTGGTCGGCATCCCGTCGGCGCCGCGGGGCGTGCCGCAGATCGAAGTGACCTTCGACATTGACGCCAATGGGATCGTGAACGTGTCGGCCAAGGACATGGCCACCGGCAAGGAGCAGGCCATCACCATCACCGCTTCCTCAGGCCTGTCCAAGGACGACATTGACAAGATGGTGAAGGATGCCGACCGGCACGCGGAGGAGGACAAGAAGCGCCGGGCCGACATCGAGACCCGCAATCAAGCCGACAGCCTGGTCTACAACACCGAGAAGATGCTGAACGAGAACCGGGAGAAGATCCCGGTGGCGGACATCCAGCCGATCGAGGACGCCCTGGCGCAGGCCAAGGAGGCCCTGAAGAGCGAAGAGATGGACAAGATCCGGCAGGCCATGGACACGCTCACCAAGGCCTCGCACCGCCTGGCCGAAGTCATGTACAAGCAGGCCAGCGAGAAGCAGGCGGCGAGCGGGTCCGGGGACGGCAAGGAGGCCCAGGCCAAGGGCGGGCCCGCCGAGGGCGAAGTCGTGGACGCCGAATTCGAGGATCTCGGCAAGAACAAGAAATAGCCCCGCAACCCGCTCGCGGGAGGCAGCCGGCGTGCGGGGCTCCGTGCCGCCAGGGAGGGAAGTGCACATGGCCGTGGTGAAGTGGGATCCGTTCCGGGATCTGCTGTCCATCCAGGACCGCATGAACAAGCTGTTCGAGCAGACGCTGTCCCGCTCGCGGGTTGAGGAGGGGATCGCGGCATCCACCTGGGCCCCGGCGGTGGACATCTACGAGACGCCGGAGACCATCGTGATGAAGGCCGAGCTTCCCGGCCTCACCCGGGAGGACATCGAGATCCAGATTCGCGACAACACCCTCACCCTCAAAGGGGAGCGGCGCTTCGCCAAGGATGTGCAGGAGGAGAACTACCTCCGGATCGAGCGGGCCTATGGGGCCTTTCAGCGGAGCTTCACGCTGCCCGCGACCGTCCAGCAGGAGAACATCCGCGCCGTCTTCCGGGATGGGGTTCTCGAGCTGACGCTGCCGAAGGCGGAAGGGCCCAAGCCGAAGAAGATCGCCATCGAGGTGCGATGAGGATGAACCGGCCGTTCGAGAGCCTCCCGGGCCAGGGCCGGGGGCACATGCAGGCCGCTTGCCCTGGGGAGTAGGGGATGGCGAAGCGGGATTACTACGACGTCCTGGGGCTGCGCCGAGGCGCCTCGGATCAGGAGATCAAGCGGGCCTACCGGAAGCTCGCGCGGAAATGCCATCCCGACGTCAACCCGGGCGACAAGGCCGCCGAGGCGAAGTTCAAGGAAATCAGCGAGGCCAACGAGGTCCTGGGCGACCCGGAGAAGCGCCGCCGCTACGATCAACTCGGCCACGAGGTGTTCGCGGCCGGGGCGCGCGGGCCCGAGGCCGGCGGCGGATTCGGGGGGTTCGATTTCAACCGCGTGGACTTCGGGTCCGGGGGGCCTGGCGATCTGGGCGATCTCCTGTCGGACTTCTTCGGCCGGCGGGGTCAGCCCGAGGCCCCCGGACCCGGCACGGGGGAGGATCTCCATTACAGCCTGGATATCACCTTCGAGGACGCGATCCGGGGCCTGGCCACGGAGATCAGTCTCCAGAAGCACTCCCGGTGCGGCAAATGCGGCGGCTCGGGGGCCCGGCCCGGGAGCGCGCTGGAACCCTGCCCTCACTGCGGCGGCAGCGGGCGGATCCGGGGCCACCGGCTGTTGCGGACGAGCCAGGCCTGCTCGCGGTGCCGGGGCAACGGCAAGATCAGTCGCGAGGCGTGTACGACCTGTGGCGGCCGGGGGGTGATCTTCGGGACCGAGCGGATCGCCGTGAAGATCCCTCCGGGGGTGGATAACGGCTCGCGGGTCCGCCTCCAGGGGATGGGAGAGCCGGGCCGCAATGGGGGCCCTTCGGGCGACCTGTACATCATCACCCGGGTTCGCCCCCACCCGGTGCTGGAACGGAAAGGCGACAACCTGTACGTCGAGGTTCCGATCACGATCACCGAGGCGGCCCTGGGCGCCAAGATCGAGGTCCCGACCATTGACGGGATGACCAGCATGCGCATCCCGCCTGAGACCAGCAGCGGCCAGGTCTTCCGCCTGCGGGGCAAGGGGGTTCTCCACCTCAAGGGCGGCGGGCAGGGGGATCAGTTCGTGACCGTCAAGATTGTGCCCCCGAGGAATCTGGATGCCCGGTCGCAGGAATTGCTGCGAGAGTTCGCCCGGTTGAATCCCGGCGACCCGCGACGCGGACGGGGTTGAGGGTCGGGAGGCCGGTCACCGAACCGCCCCCGAGGGCCGATGCCAAAGCAGAAACGTGCCCTGTACATGATCAGCGTCGTGGCGGAGATGTTCGCCATCCACCCCCAGACGCTGCGTGCCTACGAACGGGAGGGTCTCCTCCGTCCGGCCCGGACCGACGGCAACACCCGGCTCTACTCCCAGGAGGATCTCGAGCGGATCGAATTGATCCTCCGGCTCACCAAGGATTTGGGCGTCAACCTGGCGGGGGTCGAGGTGATCCTCAACATGCGCGAGCGCATGAATGACATGCAAGGGCGCATGAACGAGATGTTCCAGGAGATGCTCCGCCGCATGGAGACGGAATTCAAGCACCTGGAGCACGAGCAGCAGAACGCCGAAGGGCTGGTGCCGGTGGGGCGGAAGGGGATCGTCCGGCGCGTCCCCATCGCGGAGGGCTGAGCGCGCACGGCAGGGTCACCCGCCTTGACAGGGTGGGATGCCTCCTCTATCCTGCTGCTGTGTGACGGGAAGCGAAACGACGTCCAGTGGCCATTCCGTACTGAAGGAGTTCGACCGATGTCCAACACGCTGAAGACGACGGCCCTCTTGGCCGCCCTCACCGTCCTGTTCATCCTGATCGGCGGGATGGTGGGGGGCGAGCAGGGCATGCTGATGGCCTTCCTGTTTGCCGGCCTGATGAACTTCGCCTCCTACTGGTGGTCCGACCGGATCGTCCTGTGGATGTACGGGGCCCAGGAGGTGAGCCAGGCGGAGGCCCCCGAGTTCCACGCACTGGTGCGGCGCCTGGCGCAGCGGGCGGGCCTGCCCATGCCGCGGGTCTACATCATCCCGACGGATACGCCCAATGCCTTCGCCACGGGCCGCAACCCGGATCACGCCGCCGTGGCCGCCACCCAGGGCATCCTGCGGATCCTCAGCCCGGACGAACTCGAGGGGGTGATGGCCCACGAGCTGGGCCACGTGCGCCATCGCGACATCCTGATCTCCACCGTCGCGGCGACCCTGGCCGGGGCCATCATGATGCTGGCGCGGATGGCCCAGTGGGCCGCCTGGTTCGGGGGGGGCCGGAGCAGCGAGGAGGACGAGGGCGGCGCCGGCGGAATTCTCGGGCTGGTGCTGCTGGCGATCCTGGCCCCCCTGGCGGCGATGCTGATCCAGATGGCCATCTCCCGGGCGCGGGAATACCTGGCCGACGCGGCCGGCGCCCAGATCAGCCGCAAGCCCTGGGCGCTGGCGGATGCCCTGGAGAAGCTGGAGCGGGCCGCCACGGCCGTGCCGCTGGAGGCCAATCCCGCCACGGCCCATCTCTTCATCGTGAACCCCCTGGCTGGGGGGAGCCTGCTGCGCCTCTTCTCGACCCACCCGCCCGTCGAGGAGCGGGTGGCGCGCCTGCGGGCCATGCGGATCGCCTGACGTGGCGGCACCAGGTGGCGAAACGGGAGAGCGCGGGCGACTTGCCCGCGCTTTCCTTTTTGGGGCGAGCCTCTGGGTGGCGGGCTGCGCCACGGCCCCCAAGGGCGAGGTGGCCATCCGCCCCAGCCCCCAGCGGCAGGCCACGCACCAGGTGGTCGGCGAGTCCATCGTGGCGTCCCTGGGAGGGGCTGGCGTGACGGTCCGATGGCTCTCCGCGCCGGCCGTGGAACAGTTCTACGCCGCCAGGCCTGGCCTGGTGTATCCCTGGCCGCGAGAGATCTCGAAGGCGGCCCGACCCACGGTCTTTCTGCTCCGCGTCCGCAATCAGACGCGTGACGAGGTCCAGTTCGATCCCACGCTGACCGCGCTGGTAACCCAGGATGGTCGGCGGGAACGCCCCGTCTCCTACGAGGAGATGTACGAGCGCCTGGCAGGAGCGGAGGACGCGGGCCCGCGCCTCCTGAGCCTCCAGGCCAGCCTCTTCAGCCGGTTCGTGGTCATCCCCTCGGGTGGCCAGCGCGAGGGGTTGCTGGTCTTCCCCGCCCTTGACCCGGAGGCCAGGCACCTGCTCCTGGACCTTGCCTCCTTCTTCGTCGGGGGCCGCAATACCCCCGGCCTCTTCGAATTCCAGGTCACCCGCCAGAAGATGGAATAAGCAACCGCACCCGAATACGCAACCGCAAATGAACGCAGATGGACGCAGATGTCCAGGGGGTTCCACTTTGAAATCTGCGGAATCTGTCGCGCCATAGGCGGACCCACCCGGATCGTAGCGAGAAAAGCGCGGCAGGCGGCGTTCGCGGCGCCCTCCACGGGCGGGGCGGTCAGGCGGACGGTGATGGTTTCGGGAACCGGTCCTCTGGAACGCTCGCCTGCCATGACCAGTTGGTTCCGCGGGGCGCGAGGCTGGACGCGAACGGCCAGGAGGACATCCGGGCCGTCCTGAGAAATGGCCGGGCGGCCGCCCGCCATTTACGAAGCGGGCCCCGGTTTGGCGGGTTCGGCGCCGGATGCCGGGTGCTCCGGTTGGAAGTCCAGCAGCTCCAGGTGGGTCTTGAGCAGGCCACGCAGCTTGGCGGCGAACAGGTCCCGCTGGCGCGTGAACTCGGCGGTCTCGGCCTGGACCTGGGCGAGCTTCCGGTGGGCCTGCTCCAGCAGCCGCTCGGCCTTCAGTTCCGCCTCCTTCATGAGGAGGTCCGCCTCGCGCGCGGCGTTGGCCTTGATCTCCTCGGTCATCTTCTGCGCGGTGACCAGGGTGTTGCGCAGCGAGTCCTCCCGTTCCTGGTGGACCCGCATCTGCGCTTCCAGGCGCTGGATCTGCGCGGCCCGGTCGGTGTTCTCCTGCACGAGTTGGGTCATCTCTTCCGCGATCTGTTCCAGGAAGGTCTGCACCTCCTCGGGATCCAGGCCGCGGAACTTCCTCGCGAACTCCCGTTGGGTGATCTCGAGCGGGGTCAACTCCATCAGCGCATCCTCCAGGCCAACTCTCCGAGCGACCGCACCAGGAACTGCTGGACGAAGATCACGGCCAGGATCGCGACCAGGGGCGAGAAATCAATCCCCCACCGCCAGGTGGGCAGCCAGCGGCGGATGGGGGCCAGGACGGGCTCCGTGGCGCGGTGCAGGAACTGGACGAGGGGGTTCCGGGGATCCGCGTTCACCCAGGAAACCAGGGCCCGGACGATGATGATCCAGTAGTACGCCGTGAGCGCGATGTCCAGCACTCGGGCGATGGCGTCCAGCAAGTTGCCGGCGATGAACATCAGATACCCTCGCACGGCCGGGGAGGCCGGACGGCGGGGGTCATCGCTGCCCCAGCTCCTTGGAGCGGAGGGTGGCCACCTCCACGGCGTTGATGAGGGTGGTCCGCAGCCCGCCCTGCTCCAGGGTGTGCAGGCCCGCAATGGCGGTCCCGCCGGGCGAGGTGACCATATCCTTCAGCTCCCCCGGGTGCTTCTTGGTCTCCAGCACCATGCGGGCGGCCCCCAGGACCGTCTGGGCCGCCAGGAGCTGGGCCACGTCCCGGGACAGGCCGACCTTCACCCCGGCATCGGAGAGGGCGTCAATGATGAGGAAGATGTAGGCCGGGCCGCTGCCCGAAAGGCCGGTGATGGCGTCCATGAGGGACTCGTCCACGATCACCACCTTCCCTACGGCGCGGAAGAGGCGCTTGGCGATCTCCAGATCCTCGAGGGTAGCGCGGCTGCCGCTCGTGAGGGCGCTGGCGGCCTCCAGGACCAGGGCCGGCGTGTTGGGCATGACCCGGATGACCCGCACCGGGCTCGGAAACTTGTCGGCGATGAAGGTCGTCGTAATGCCCGCGGCGATGGAGATGAGCACCTTCTCCCCGTTCACGACGTCAATCAGGCCGTCCAGGACCTGGCCCATGATCTGCGGCTTGACCGCCAGGACCAGGACCTCCGCCTTGCTCGCCACCTCGGCGTTGCTCACCGAGGTATGGACGCAGTAGGTTTCCTGGAGATAGGCGAGCCGGTCTTCCCGCACGTCCGAGACGAACACGTCGTCCGGGCCCATGAGCTTGGCCGCCAGGAGCCCGCGGATCATGGCCTCGGCCATGTTCCCGCCGCCCACGAATGCGAGACGCTTGCCGTTCAGCATGCCTGCCTCCACCGAGGCTTTATAGCCCCCAGGCCCCCGGAAGTCAAGTCTGTCGAGAGGAGCGTGTTGGTTGCGCTGCGGGGATGGCCGCCTGGGCAGGGGAATTCGTGCCTGGCTCAGCGCGTCTCCGACTCACACGCCCACGCGATAGGCCCTATGTGCGAGCCGTTTGCGATTCCCGTCCGTTGGCTATTCAATGTCCACGTCGAGACGGTCGGAGAGGCCGAGGTCGGCAAGGGCCTGTTCCAGATCTTTCTTGAGCGAGGGCGCGGCGGAGGCGTCAACGGTTAGTCTTGCGTTGATCCCAAGCTGGAGATCCGAGCCCGCTTTGAGTTTCGGAATCAGGCGGGTGCCGAGGCGGTTCCAGACCTCGGGCGGAATGTTGCCGCTGATCCGTAAGGTCCGCTTGGCGGTGGCCGGGACGATCTCCGTTTCCTTCCTTTCTGCCTCCGGCTCAGCCTCAACTTCGGGCTCGACTCTTGTTGTTTCTGCAGGTTCTCCGCGGACGACCGCAGGTTCAAGGGCGGCCTTCAGGGCTTTCGCCCGGGCCTTCGTGAGCAAGAAGACATCACCCTCGAAGCTGATCTCGTCGGGGGCCAATAGCTCGTTCCACCAGACATGGTTAAACCCGCCGTCCGGTCGTTGACCAGAGGCCAGACCGAAGTCGCCCCGGCCCACGAACTCCGGGATCTTCCCGCGTAGGACCGCGTCCGGGTCCAGGAGCCGCGTCAGGGCCCCGTTCAGGAAGCTCTGGCGCAGGCCGGAGAGCGGCCAGGCACCGCTATCTTTCAGGGCCGGGGGCCAGTTCCTTTCGATGTAGCCCGCGCCGACGGAGTCGTTGAGCAAGCCCTGGGACTTGAGGGCTGTGATCACCCGGCCACTCAGGGTCTCCGCCGCGCTGGCGTGGCCGGCTCCCAGGTCAATCACCTTCAGGCCATCGGGCTCTTTCTGGTCCGCCAAGACCACGTACCGGTAAGCAGCCCAGACCTCGTCCTTGGCGGTCTCTTCGGCATCACGCACCTTGCTGGCCACCTCGGCCTTCTCGGCCTTTTCGAACTCCCCACCCAGGGTGCCCGCAGCGATCTCGTGCTCGACTCGCTTCCAGGCCAGCCACGTCTCAACCCGCTCTTTGAGATCACGCCCGGGTTTCCGCACGCACCAGACCAGGGCCGCGGGGTACAGACGCGGCGACTTGCCCCGCTGGCTGGTCCATGCAGCGACCTCCGCTCGGGTCCTGCCCTGTCCAATCCATTCCGTCTCGGGGTCCATCACGACGAGAGACAGCCGTGGGGAGTCCGGGATGGCATCGGCATCCGCGGGGAAGAAGACCAGGGGCACGGCGGCCTTGGTTTCGAACTCCTTCCTCACCAGGGCCTGGGCACTTTTCTTGACCTCGCCTTCGTCCAGGGAAGCGCGCCGGTCATTGACGACCTTGGTCAGCTTGGGATGGAAGCCGAAACGATACCCGTCGGTCCCGGCCTTCCGGATGTAGAAACCGGTCTTCTCCAGGACAATGGCGGCATTGTCAATGGAGGTGGTGTCCACCTCTGGCTCGCCCAGGGCAAAGCGGAGTTCGGGCAGATGGGCATATTTGTCCACCATGCCGCCGGAGGACTCGAACAGGATCGCCGCACCCACCCGCCGGTGGATGTCCTTGAGGGATCCCTTGGTGTCCGCATCCAAGCCGCGGGTGCGGGCGGTCTCCCCGGCGATGTCCGTGGTGATGGCCGATTCGAGTTTGGTCTCGCCAAGCTGGCCCAGGATGGTGGCCCGGAACTCTGAAACCTCCAGCGGGGCCGAGCCCAGGGTGATCAGCGGCTCTCGCCGGGCGCGCTTGTAGCCGTCCCGGTACGCCCAGGAGATCCACTGCGCCAGCATTGCCAGGGTGCCTCGGGTCTGCTGGTACTGGTGAAGGGATTGCCACTTGCGCT
>JACQXP010000113.1 GCA_016208645.1 Candidatus Methylomirabilota bacterium
AAGCCGGGCGGATTCACCTCGAGGAATTCGAACGCCCGCACCCACTTGGCGCTCTTCCAGAAATAGAGCTTGGGGACCACCAGCCGACAGGGGCCGCCGTGATCGGGTTCGAGGTCCTGGCCGTTATGCTTCAGCGCCAGTAACACGTCGTCGTCCACCAGCTCCCCGAGGGCGAGGTTGGTGGTGTAATCCGGGTCGGCATGGATCAAGACCGCGATCGCCTCGGGCTTGACCCGCACGTGCTTCAGGATCTCGCGAATGTGCACACCCTCCCAGCGATTGTCGAGAAGGGACCAGTGCGTGACGCAGTGGACGTCGGAGGCGATCTCCACCCGGGGGAGCCGCAGGAACGCCTCCCAGGTCCAGGTGACTTCCTGCTCCACCAGGCCGAAACAGCGGAAGGACCATTTCCTGGGGTCAAAACGTGGAGTTGCCCCGTAGGTCAGGACCGGCCATTTCTCGGTCAGGCGCTGGCCCGGTGGGATTCGATGAGCGAGGTCCCTTTCCCGTTGCTGCATCCTGAGGCCTCCCGTATCAGCTCGCGCCGAGACCTTGCTCCGCCCCTGGTGCTCCAAGTCGCCAATCAGGCCTTGTTGGTGGCCCGGCCCTCGTCTCGCAGGGAGTCATCCGCCTGCGGCTCGGACCCAGGAGGAGAATACAGGATGGATGTCCAAATGGCGATAGCGATCAGAAGTTTCATGTCGAGCCCTCCTCCCCCCTGAGGGGGGGGGATTCCTAGCACATCCGTCCCCGTGTACCCCGGGACGGTCCAAAGCCATCACCTCGTTAGACACGGGGCATGCCCTGGGAGATTCGGAATACTCCCCCCATCCGGCCGATTGGATGGGAAGTCCGGGCGAGTTGAGTCCAGGTTCGACCCGCTCTGGGGTGCCAAGCCCGATGCTGACTCATCCCGCCCACCCGGGGCCGCCGGCGGGGGACGCCCGCCCGATCGTGGACCAGATGTCGTGACTCCCACTCCGCTGAAGTATTGATAAGGGACTGCGGCCGCTAGGCGACTGGCAGACTCGGACGCCTCATACTCACTCGGCACGGAGGACAGGGCCTGGGGAGCGTCGGGGAACCAGGGAAGCGGAGACTGGGGGAAAGGGGAAAGGGGGGGGCGCGGGGAAACGGACCACCGGCGCTGGGGCGAAGAGCAGAGGGGGGCGGTCAGGATTTCTCCTTTGTAAGTTGCTCCACCAGGAACTTGCGGAGGATGGCCTTCATCTCCGGGGGCATCTCGGCGGCTGTCTGGCTCACCAGCTCGCGAGTCCTCTTGTAGGTGTTCAGGTAGGTCAGGCACGGCGGGCAGCTCTCGAGGTGGCGCTCCAGTTCGGCTACAACCTCGGGGCTCAGGCCAGCGTCCAGGTAGTCCGCCAGGAAGTCTTCGAGGAATTCCTTGCACGTGACCATGCGGGATTCCTACCTCTCGCCCCGTTGCCGGGGGCCCAGGTGCCGGGTCAGCTCCTCGCGAAGCACGAGGCGGGCCCGGTGCAAGCGGGACTTCACCGCCGCCACCGAGTCGCCCACCGCCTCGGCCACCTCCTCGCTGGAGAGGCCCTCGACATCCCGCAGGACCAGGACCGCTCGGTACTGCGCCGGCAGGGCATCGATCGCCCGGTCCAGGATCGCCCGGGTCTCCCGGGAGAGCAGGTCCGCCTCGGGCGTCTGGGACCAGTCCGCCAGGAGAAAATCCCGGTCGCCCGCCCGGTGGCCGTCGGGGAGAAAGGCCGGGAGCTGGGATTCAAGCGAGACCTCGCGCTCTGTCCGCTGGCCCCGTCGCTTGATCAGGGCCGCGTTGGTGGTGACGCGGTAGATCCAGCTCCCCAGGGCGGCCCGGCCTTCGAAGGTGTGGATCTTGCGGAAGACGGTCAGGAAGACATCCTGGACCACTTCTTCCGCGTCGGCTTCGTTGCGGGTGATGCCATACGCCAGGCGGTAGACCCGTGACGCGTACCGCTCCACCAGCGGCTCGAGCGAGGCCGCGTCGCCGCTCCGCAGCCGCTCCACCAGTGTCAGGTCCGCCTCAGTCTCGACCATTTTCTCCCTCGAGCGGCCGGGTCAGGTCCGCGACGAAGGCCCGGAACACGAGCCACCAGGGGATTGGATTGTGGAGTGGCCAAAGCGGGCAGAGTCTATGTGCATCACGCGCCGCCTGTCAACCCGCGGACATCAATCTGGAGACCGAATGGCTGTGGGCGGCGTCCTGACCTGGACGCCCGCGATCTCTTCGAGCACCTGGATCGTCGCGATCTGGTCCAGCTCGCCCAGCCCCTTGGCCAGGGCGGCCGTCTGGAGCTGGCCCACCGTGCCCAGGCCGAACAGGGGGACGCCCAGGCTGCGCGCCGTGGCCAGGGCCAGGTGGACGTCTTTGTGGGAGAGCCGTAACGGGAAGAAGGCGGTGAACTGCCCGGCCAAGACCCGGGGGGCAGCGCTGGCGATGAGCGGCGAACGCTCCGCCAGCACCTCGGCGACCAGGCCCGGGTCCAGGCCGGCCTTGGTGGCGAACACCAGCCCCTCGGCCATGGCCGTATAGATGCTGGAGGCGACGAGGTTGGTGGCGAGCTTCATCACCGAGCCAGATCCCATCGGTCCCGCGTGCAGGATCTTCCCGCCCATCGTTTCCAGCAGCGGCTTTGCCGCGGCGAAATCCTCCCGCGTTCCACCGGCCATGATGAGCAGGGTTCCTCGCTCCGCCGCCCCGACGCCCCCGGTCACCGGGGCCTCGAGATAGCGGAGGCCGAGGGAGGCGGCGCGCGCCGCCATCGTCCGGCTGGTGTCCGGATCCACCGTGCTCATGTCAATGACCAGGGTCCCCGGCCGGCAGCCGGCCAGGGCGCCGTCGGGCCCCTCCAGGACGGCCGCCAGAGCGGGCGGATCGGCCACCATGGTGATCACCGCGTCGGCCCCGGCCGCCGCCTCCCGCGGCGAGGCTGCCACCGTCGCGCCAAGGCGGCGGACCTCCTCGGCCTTGGCGGCCGTCCGATTGTAGGCCCGCAGGGCAACCCCGGCCTTCAGAACGTTCTTGGCCATGCGCCCGCCCATGATGCCGAGGCCGATGAAGCCGACCGTCTGGACCATTGCTTCTCCCTCCATTCCCCGGGCTAAATCCCCCGCCGCTTTCTCCTCATCCGCCCGCCGCAAGAAGGCCGCTCTCGGCCAGGGCCGCGGCCATGGTGATGGCGCGGGCGATCATGGCGTGCTTGGCTACGCCCTTCCAGGCGATGTCGTAGGCCGTCCCGTGCGGCACGGTGGCGACGGGGACCGGCATGCCCAGGAACAGGCTCACCCCGGGCTGCTCCCGGCCCAGGATCTTCCGCCCGATGTTGGCCTGGTCGTGGTACATGAACACGAGACCCCGGAAGTCGCCCCGCAGGGCCATGGGGAAGAAGCTGTCGGCGGGGATGGGCCCGACCACGTCCACGCCCTCGGCGCGAGCCGTCTCGATGGCGGGGCGAATGACGTCGATCTCCTCCCGGCCGAACATGCCGCCTTCGCCGGCGTGGACGTTCAGCGCCGCCACGCCGATCTTGAGGGGGCTCACCTTGGCGGCCGCCATCACCTGGCGCAGGGTGCGGATCTTCCCCAGAACCGCCTCGACGCTGATGAGGTCGGGGATCTGGCGGAAGGGGACGTGAAAGGTCACGGGGGTCGTCCATAGCCCGGCCACCTCGCCCACCTGATAGGCCTCCCCCGCGGCGAAGCACTCCTGGAAGAACGTCATGTCGTCCATGGCCGTGTAGCCGGCCATGTGAAACGTCTCCTTGTTCAGCGGGGCGGACACGATCCCGCCCGCCTCGCCGGCCTGGGCGGCCAGCACCGCCCGCTCCACGCACTGGGCACAGGACTTGCCCCAGCGGGGGTCCAGCGTGCCGGGCGTGAGGGTGTCCGGGTCCAGCTCTCCCGCCGGGAGGACATCCAACGTGGCGGGATCGGCACCGGCCCCGCGAACGGCCTGGATCGTGCGGATCCGAAGCGGGCTCTTCACCACCTCGGCCGCCCGCGCCATAATCCGGGGGTCGCCCACGACCACGGGATGGCAGGCCGCGCGGACTTCTTTCTCTCCCAGGGCGCGGACCACGATCTCGGGCCCCACCCCGGCCGGATCCCCCATGGTGACCGCAACGGTTGGTGGGCTCATGCGTGCGCTCCTTCCCCCTCGAAGATGGCGATGGCCCGGATGGGGGACCCCGTGGCCCCCCGGATCCGCGAAGGGACGCCCACGAACTGGAACCGGGGCGCCGGCAACGTCTCGAGGTGGGCGACGTGCTCCATGATCGGGATCCCCTGGCCCAGCAGCATCAGATGCACCGGCACTCGCCTGGGGTCAGGGGCCAGGGGTCGGCGTTGGGGACCGGAGTGCTGGTCCCCCTGCTGAGCGCAAGGTTCGGAAGCACCGGTGCAACGTGTAGCCGATCATCACCACGCCAGACACGGGAAGGGCCACGTACCACAGCGGCTTGGGCAGCTCCAGGATCGGCGTCCGGTTTCCCACTGCCTGGACCGTGAGGAGCCAGCCTTCCCACGTGAAGACCGCCAGGAATCCCAGCGCCAGGAGGCCCAGGAGCACCTCCAGCGCGCGCCCCGCGGGGGTGCCGCCGAGCGCCTGCGGGATGAAATCGATGGCGATGTGCTCGTGGCTGCGCCAGAGCGCCGCCGTCCCCAGAAAGACCATCCAGGCGAAGCTCAACTCCACGATCTCATCCGCCCACCCCATGGAGACTACTGGGACGAAGCGGACCAGGACGCCGCCGGCGAGCAGGAACAGGAGGGCAACCAGGCAAAGGATGCTCCCCCAGCGCAGGGCGGCCGCCAGCCCACGCTCGGCTTTCGCCCACCGGCCGGCGGATGGGCCGGGTCCTGGCACGGTCATCGCGCAGCCCCCATGAGCAGGTTCGGTATCCAGAGGACGAGACCCGGGATGTAGGTGATCAGGGCCAGGGACACCAGCAGGGCAGCGATGTACGGCCACAGCTCCCGGGCCAGCGGCCACAGGGGGACTTGGCTGATACTGGAGACGGCATAGAGGCACATCCCTACCGGCGGGGTGAGGAGGCCGATCATCAGGTTCAGCGTCATCAGCACCCCGAAGTGGACCGGATCCACGCCCACCCTTGCGACCAGGGGCATGAAGACCGGGATCGTGAGCAACATGATGGCGATCCCCTCCATGAAGCAGCCCAGGATAAGGAGAATGCCGTTGATGATAAGGAGGATGATCCAAGGCTGCCCGGTCAACGTCATCAGCCCCTCCACGATCATCGTCGGGATCCGCTGCTGGATCAGAAGCCAGCCGAAGAGGCTCGCCGCCGATATGATGAACATGACCCGGATAGTGTGCTCCAGCGTTTCCCAGAAGATGCGGGGAAGATCCGCTACGCGGATCTCCCGGTACACGACCAAGCCGAGGATCAGGGCGTAGAGGCAGGCGACGACGGCGGCCTCGGTGGGGGTGAAGATCCCGGCCAGGATTCCCCCAATGATGATGACCGGGGCGCCGAGGGCCGCCGCCCCGTCCAGACTGCTGTCCAGCAGCTCGCGCAACGTCGCCCGCCGTTCGCGGGGGTAGCCCCGTTGCTCCGCAACAATGTAGACGGTAATCATCAGGGCCAGGCCCATTACCAGGCCCGGGAGGAACCCGCCCAGGAACAGCCGGCCGACCGACGTGCCGGTCATGCTGCCAAAGATCACGAAAGGGATGCTGGGAGGAATGATCGGGCCGATGGTGGAGGAGGCGGCGGTGACGGCCGCGCTGAAGCGGCGGTCATAGCCGGCTTTCAGCATGGCTTGGATCTCGACCATGCCCAGACCGGCCGCGTCCGCCACGGCCGACCCAGACATCCCCGCGAAGATCATGCTCCCCACGACGTTGACGTGTCCCAACCCCCCCTTGATGTGACCGACCAGGCACTGGGCGAACCGGAAGATCCGTTGTGTCATGCCGCCCGTGTTCATCAGGTTGCCGGCCAGGATGAAAAAGGGGATGGCCAGGAGGGGGAAGCCCGTAGTGCCGGCGTACATCCGCTGGGGCACCATGCTGAGCAGGCCGGGCTCGCCCAGAGCCAGGAAGGTGAGGACGGCTGTCAGCCCCATACTGACCGCAATGGGGAGTCCCAGGAGCATGAGCGCTCCCAGGGCCCCGAAGACAGCCAGGGTCACCACGGTCTTCCCCCGTTCGCTCCCAGCCCGGCTTATTTCTTCCGCGCCGCTTCCACGAACTCCCGGAACTTCTTCGCGTTTTCCTCGCCCGCGTACTTCGCAACCCGCTCGTAGGCCGGGCCCATGAGCGCGCGGAACGGCGCCAGGTCGGGCCGGGTCACCTGGACCCCCGCCTTCTCCATCTTGGCGATCAGATCCTCCTCCTCGGCCTGCATGACCTGGCGCATGTAGGTCCCGGCCAGTTGGCTCGCCTCCCGGAAGACCTTCTTCTGCTCGGGCGTCAGCTTGGCCCAGGTCTTGGCGCTGACCACGTGGATCTGGTTGTTATACACGTGGCGGGTGATGGCCAGGTATTTCTGCACCTCGTAGAACTTGGTGTAGTAAATCGTCGCAATGGGGTTGTCCTGCCCGTCGGCCACTCCCTGAGAGAGCGCCATGTACAGTTCGGGGAAGGCGATGACGGTGGTCACCGCCCCCAGCGCCTCCATGGTGGCCTGAAGCTGGACCTCGGGCGGGACACGGAGCTTCAGACCCTTAATGTCCGCCGGGGTGCGGATGGGCCGCTTGTTGTTGGTAATGTGTCGGAATCCCCACTCCCAGTTGGAGAGGAGAATGAATCCTTCCTTCTCCGCCATCTGGCTGAACCATTGGAAGGACGGCCCATCCAGGACCCGGTGCGCGTGGGCATAGTCGTCATACAAGAACGGCATCATCACTGCCCCGAAGGCCTTGACCCACTTGTCCAGTTGCCCCTGGGTGGGGGTGGCCATGTCGGTGACGCCCAGCCTCACCTGCTCGGCGACCTCAGGCGGTGCCCCCAAGGTGTTGGCCGGGAAAATGTGGATCTTGATCTCCCCCTTCGTCCGTTCCTCTACCATGGTGGCGAACTGCTTGGCCGCGAGATGCCCCGGGTGGCTTTCGTCGGAGAAGTGACCGAACTTCATCCGGATCACCCCGGCCTCCGCGGTGGAGCCGCCGACCGGACAGAGGACCAGCCCGGCCGCCGCCATTACGAACATCACTCCCAGCACACCCCTTCGCCGCGCGTTCATGATCACACCTCCTTGGGGTGAACCCCCGTCGCCTGATCGTTCAGTGTGGACCGCCCGCTCTCACGCCTTGTCTGTTCCCCCGATTGCCCAATCGCCTCCTCGCCCGATTGCCACCTCATCCCCGGTCGCCGGGGGCGGCCGGCGGCATGGAGCTGAACTCGACGACCATCTGGTACCGGTCTCCGCGGAAGATGGACTTG
>JACQXP010000003.1 GCA_016208645.1 Candidatus Methylomirabilota bacterium
CCTGAACCCCAGGCATCTGGAGATCATTCCCGGGGGGAACCACCAGCTCACCGACGCGACCCACCGGCGCGACGCGGTTCGGTTGAGCCTGAACTGGATCGGGCGGTATCTGTGAAAAAGCGGGGGCCAGGGGTCGGGGGCCAGAGGCCGGGGTTCGATCCTCCCCGATCCCTGACCCCCGACACCCAACCCCCGCCTGCCTGGCTGAAGGCTGTGGGCTGAGATCAACCGGGTTCCCGCTTCGGCAGAACCCAGGGTGGTGGCAATGAGCCTGTTCTCCGCATTCGAGGCCGTGGCGGCGCGCCAACCGGATCGGCTGGCCCTCCAGATCAAGGAGACCACGGGCTATCGCCGCCTGACCTATGGCGTGGTGGCGCGGCAGGCCCGGACGCTGGCCGCGGCGCTCGGTCGGGCCGGGGCCATGCCGGGGGATCGCGTGGCCCTCGTCAGCGAGAGCCGTCCGGAATGGACGGTGGCCTACTTCGCCGTGACGGCCGCGGGTGCCACCGCGGTGCCCCTGGACGTACAGCTCAGCGATGCCGAGGTCGCCAACGTCCTGAGGCACGCGGGGTGCCGGATGGCCATCGCCTCGGGAAAGCAGGCGCCTCGCCTGCTCGGCGTGGATGCCGGAGGGGCAGCGCCACTCCGCCTGGTGGACCTGGACGCCGAGGCGTCCGGGGATCGGGTCCTCGCCTTCCGCGCCATCCTGCGGGAGGCCGGCTCCTCTGCGCCCCCGTCACTCCCCAGCGTGCAGGACGACGCCCTGGCATCAATCCTCTACACCTCGGGCACCACCGGCACGCCGAAAGGCGTGATGCTCAGCCACAGCAACTTCCTGGCCAATGCCAGGAGCATCCTGGACTTCGGCCTGGTGAATGCCGAGGACAACCTCCTGGCCCTGCTTCCGCTGCACCACGCCTTCCCATTCATGGTACAGCTCATCCTCCTCTACTCGGGGGCCCACCTGACGTTCCTCGCGTCGCTGAAAGCGCCGGACCTTTTGGCCTGCATGCAGGAGACGGGCGTGACACTCCTGGTGGGCGTCCCGCAGCTCTTCTACATGCTGCACAAGGGCATCTTCGACGAGATCGGCCGGCGGCCGCTTCCCCTTCGGTTCCTGATGCGGTGGCTGCTCCGGCTTTCGGGGGCTCTCCGCCCCCTGGGGATCAACCTGGGCCGGGTCGTCTTCGCGCCGGTCCACCGAAAGTTCGGGGGGCACATCCGCTTCATGGCCAGCGGCGGCGCCCGCCTGGACCCGGTCATCGCCCGGGATTTTCTGGCCCTGGGGTTCACGATGACCGAGGGCTACGGCCTCACCGAGACCGCGCCGGTGGTGTGCTTCAACCCGCTGGATCGGGTGCGCCCCGGTTCCGTCGGGGTCCCGCTGCCCGGCGTCGAGGTGAAGATCGTCAACCCGGATGCCGAGGGCGTGGGAGAGATCGCCATCCGGGGCCCGAACGTCATGCAGGGCTACTACCAGAATTCCGCGGCCACGGCCGAGGTGATGCGGGACGGGTGGTTCCTGTCGGGCGATCTGGGGGTCCTCAGCGCCGACGGCTACCTCACCATCACGGGGCGCGCCAAGGAGGTCATCGTCCTCAGTTCCGGCAAGAACATCTACCCGGAGGAGGTGGAGGAGCAGTACCTGAAAAGTCCCTACATCGAGGAACTCTGCCTCATCCCCCAGGCCAGCGACCGGGCCGGGGCGGCCGTGGAAGGGCTCCTGGCCCTGGTGCTGCCGGACCTCGACTATTTCCGGGCCCAGGGCATGACCAACGTCTTGGAGACCATCCGCTGGGACATGGAGAACGTGGGGCGGGACCTTCCCCCGTACAAGCGGCCCACGGGCCTCGTGATCGTCAAGGAGGGATTCCCGCGGACGCGCCTGGGCAAGATCCAGCGGCACCTGGTCCAGCAGCAGTTCCAGGCAGAGCGGGCGAAAGAGGCAGGGCCGGCGGAGGCGCCGCCTCCGGAGACGGAGGCCACCCTTGTCGAGGACGAGGCGGGTCGCCGAGTCCTGGAGTATCTCCGGGAGGCAACGCAGAAGCCGGCCGTGCGACTGGACGACAACCTGGAGCTGGATCTGGGCATGGACTCCCTGGCGCGCGTGGAGATGCTGGTCGCGCTGGAAGGGATGTTCGACGTGAAGATCCCCGACGAGGCGGCGGCGGAATGCTTCACGGTGCGCGAGGTGATCGAGCGCCTGCAGACGCTCCGGGGTGTGCCGGCGAGTCCGGGCGCAGCGGCCCGACGGCGGGGATGGGGTGAGATCCTGACGGGACCGCCCCCCGCCGAGGTGCAGGCCATGGTCGAGGGCAGCAGTCGCGCCTCCAGCGTGATCGTCACGGCCATCTCGCGCGGGATGTGCGCCGCGCTGTTCAAGAGCGTCTATCGCCTGCGGGTGGAGGGCCTCCAGCACGTTCCGCCCCAGGGCCCGCTGATC
>JACQXP010000004.1 GCA_016208645.1 Candidatus Methylomirabilota bacterium
CCATCTTGGGGCTGAGGACGTCCGCCGCCGAGAGGCCGACGAAGGCGTCGGCGCCCCTTAGGACGTCGGCCAGAGAGCCGCTGACGTTCTCGGGATTCGCCTGCCGGGCGATCTCCGATTTGACCCAGTCCATGTGGGAAGCCCGGTACTTGTGTAGCGCCCCGGCGCTATCGCAGACGATGAGCTGCCGCCCCCCGGCCGCCCGCAGCAATCGCGCCGCCCCCAGGCCGGCCGAGCCCGCCCCGCCGATGACGATCCGCGCGTCCTCCAGGCGCTTGCCCACCAGCGGGAGGGCGTTGCTGAGCCCCGCCAGCACCATCACGGCCGCCCCGTGGGCGTGGTTGTGAAAGACCGGGACATTCACCGCCCGCTGCAGGTGATCCTCCAGCGAGAAACACCGGGGCGAGGCGATGTCCTCCAGGCAGAAGGCCCCGAAGGTGGGCGCCAGCATCGTCACGGCCTGGATCATCTCGTACAGCCCCTCGGTCCTCAGGCACATGGGCAGGGCATCAATGCCGGCGAAGGTCTTGAAGATGACCGACTTGCCTTCCATAACCGGCAGGGCCGCCTCGGGCCCCACCTGTCCCAGGCCGAAGATGGCCGAGCCGTCCGTGATCAGGCCGACGGTGTTGCCCCGGCACGTGTATTCGAAGGAGTGCTTGGGATCGCGGAAGATCTCCATGCAGGGCTCTGCGACCCCGGGGGTGTAGACCAGGCTCAGCGTGGCCCGGTCCTTGATCGGGACCTTGCTCTCCACCCCGATGAGGCCATGATGTCGGCGGCGATACTCCAGGGCATCGGTTTCCAGGGCCATGGTCCGCTCCATCCCGAGGGCCGATCCCCACGACTCGGCCCTCCGGGCGTTCGGGTGTTACGGCTGCGGCGGCCACCAGGGCATCTCACGGCAGCCCGCCACACGTCACACAAAACAGGACTCGAACACTCTTGAGATGATCAATGCCATTCCCTCTGCCTTGTCCCGGCAATTCCGATACCAAGGTCCTTGCCACGCTGCCAGCCTGGGTGGCGACCCCGGGGAAAGACTCATCCCCGCGAAAAAGCCAGGACGAGATGCATCGCCTCGCCCTGCGCTTGGTCACTGACACGCGGAGGGACTCCCGCGCGATCGGATTCCTCTGAGGCAACGTAGCCAGCACCTGAGCCACAAAGTCTCGCCCTCATGTCGGCCCTCCCGATCGCGACGGGCCGGCCGCGCGCCGCGGCAAGCGGATTAATGCCACCACGATTCTTCTTTTTTCCCGCCCGGGATACGTCCCCGAGACTCGGCCCGAGGCCGATCGGGGCCCTTGAAACCGAAAGGGTGGCGACCTATATTTCTTGGCGAATGGCTCTGGGGCGAGGTTCTCTTCGCGCGATGGCTAGCGGCGTTGCAGAGAACAGAGGGATGAACTGGCGAACGAGGCCTCGCCCTTCTCGCGCCCTCCCCGGAAGGGGCCTGCGGATGTTGGTTGGCGTGAAAACCAAGGGGTGATGCATAACCCAACAACCCGCGAGCCCCTTCCGCTATTCTCTGACGACCCCGGCGACTTCTTGGTCCCGGGGTCGTTCCGTTTTCAGCACAGACACTGCCTCTGAACCGCCAAGTGGTCATGAAACGCGTTTCACCACGACGAATGAAAATCCCCTGTCCCGTTCCACGTAGGGAGGGCCCTTGTGGCCCTCCGCTGTCGGAGGGGGACCAGCCCCCTCCCTACGGCACACCGCGTCAGGGATTTTCTTCGCAGCCCGCCAAGGAACTCTGCAAATTCACGTTCGGATGGGGAGGGGTCTCAAGAGACGATCCTGAACATGTTTATCCGCGGGCCGCCTCTCGGTCGTTAAGGATCGGCATGCCTTTGCCTGCCTGTGCGTTCCGCACGCAGACAGGCGGACTTGGCGTCATGGCGGTGAAATGTTTGGGATCAGGCGACGGCCTTGTCTGCCGGGTGGGATCGGGCGCGGAACACCTCGCAGAGGTGGTGCTCCGCCGTGGTACAGAGGTGCAGGTAGTGTGGGACGGGTGGGACCATCAACCGGCCGTCCAGACGGGCACAGCAGATCCCCTCGACGGGCCAGAGCCAGTCCGCCACCGCCGGCTTCAGGAACGGACAGAGCCAGTCCGCCACCGCCGGCTTCAGGAACGGACACCGGTGCATGACGGGACGGCCATCTTCCCCAGTCAGAGACCGAACCTCAAACGTCACGCGAGCCTCCGGTCGGATTCCGTTCAGATCCCCCCGCTGACACTCAGGATATCAAGGAACGTGCCATCTGCCCCCGGCCCGATCCGGCGTCCGGGTCTCCGCTTGCCTGCCCGATGCTCTCACGCGCCCGAAAGTGACCCCAGCGAACCGCCCATTCCTCGCCTCTGCCAGGAGCCGGGTTGCCTCTTCCCGGGTAAGGGTTGCCTCCTTTACCGCGCGGGTCACGATGTCCTCCCAGGTGGGGACCGTCCCGCGGAGGTGCAGTTGCCCTCGTGCCGCACGACGATCCATCAGCATCCGCAGGTAGACGCTTTCCGCCAGGGAATCCGAGGCCTGCTCGATGATCCGCTTCAGAAACTCGTGCGGCATGGCCCTCAGCGTGCAACCTGTCGGTGGGCGGAACAGGAGGCAAAAACACGAACGCCTCAGTGCGGTCCGACTCGGACGTCACTGAGGCGTCAGATCCCTCTGCCGGGCCGGCCGCCTCGGCCTGCCCCGACATCCGCTGGCCATGACGTTCAGCACCTTCTCCAGGCCAGGGTTCCAGGTACCTATAATAGTGTAGACCGCGCCCCCCGGGGTGTCAATGTCCCGACAGCGGTCCACGCTTGGATCACCTCGAGTCGGAAGGATCCTTCCTGCCTTCTGGAACCTCAGGCGGCATGGGCCACGGCTTCCACCCTCACCGGCCGGATGGAGAGGACGGGACAGGGGGCTTTCCGGACCACCCTCTCGGTCACGCTGCCCATCAGCGCGTGGCTCAAGCCGGTGCGGCCGTGGGTGGCCATCATGATCAGGTCCACCCCCTTGAGCCGTGCGGCGCGGACGATCTCCAGGGAGGGCACGCCGGGCAACACCAGGATCTCGGTCTCCAGGGTATTCCGCACCCCGGGGGGCACGTGCTTGGCATACTGCTCGCGAACCTCCTGGCCCAGGTCTTCGTACACCTTGTCCACGGGGTGGGGCGGAATGTGCGCCTTTGAAATGCTCTCCAGGGCCTCATTGGACACGACGTGGAGCAGGACCAGCTTGGCGCCGAATGTCCGCGCCAGCTCCGCGGCTTGGCGAAGGGCGTAGCTCGAATGCTCGGAGAAATCCGTGGGGGCCAGAATCTGCGCGAGGCGCAACATGGTCTCCCCTCCTTTCCGCTTCGAGGGTGGGGCCTATGAGTCGTCGTCCTTCTGGATCAGCGTGGCCTGGAACTGCGCCACCAGGGCGGCGGGCGCCCGGGGGCCCAGGCGCACCAATAAAAGATTTGCGCGATCGTACCGAATATTCGGCTCGTCGGTGATGTAGGGCTCGAACCCGTGGGCCCCGAAGAGCCGGAGCATCATTTGGCGGTACGCCGCCATGCCCAGGCTGCTCCCCTCCAGGTCCCAACACCAGGTCAGGGCCTCTGCGTAGACGATCGTGGCATCGAAGTCAGGCGAGGAGAAGGCCCGACGCATGAGCTGGCTGGCCAGTCCCAGGCCGCGCAGGCCGCGGGCGATCTCGATCCCGCCCAGTTCGAAGATCTGTCCGGGGGGCAAAGGCGCCCAGCGGCTGTCCGCCTCCGGGGGATGGAAGGTGAGGTAGGCGACCAGACGGCCCCCGCTGTGCGCCACCAGCACGCGGCTCCGCGGAAGCGCCGCCACCTTCACGAGGGCGGCGAACTGGCGGTCTGCGGCCTGCGGGGCGTAGCGACTGAAGGCCCCGATCCCCGGATCGGGCACCAGTTCCCGAAGGAACTCCGGCGGACAATGATCCCGGAATTCCACAGGGGCCTGGGGCGATGGCCTCGCCTGCGAAGGCTGGTCGGATTGGTTCATGTTGGGATGCTGAAGCAACCCCTGCATGTGTTGTCCCGCTCGAGCGCCCGGTCTTCCCCGACCGCGGCGGAAGCGCGGCAGCGCGTGCGCCCACACACCCTGCCGCGAGCCTGCCTCCCAAGCTCAGCAAGGGGCATACCAAATTCCGGCAGGGCGTTGCAAATCAGAGAATCTCGATAGCTCTTCCCCGCAATCTTCGCAACTTCAAGAATTGTCGGCGTCGACGAAGAGTCTTGCCAGGATCTTCGCGCCGGAGGAGACGCGCGTGCCTGGAAGCACATCTCTCAGGGTGGGGCGCTCTGTCACACTGCGGGGCTGGTCTGGCAGATCGGGCGGGATGCGGGCTTCCTCCGGTCGTCGGGTGTCCCGTCATTGGTCATTGGATTTGATGCCGTACCGCCGGATCTTGCGGTACAGGGTGCGCCGATCGATCCCCAGGATGGCGGCCGTCCGGATCTGGTGCCACTTCGTGCGCTGCAGGATCGCCCGGATGTAGTCCCGCTCCAGGTCTTCCAGGGTCGCTTCCTGGGTCAGGGCCCGCTCCACCGGGCCGGCCCCGCCCGCAAGGTGCGGGGGCAAATCCGTGGGCAGGATGGCGGGCCCACGCCCCAGCGTCACGGCGCGCTCGATCACGTTCTCCAGCTCGCGGACGTTGCCGGGCCAGGGATAGCTTAGGAGGATCCCCATGGCGTCCTTCGAGATCTCGCGGATGGCGGAGTTGGATTCCTGGGCGAATTTCTGCATGAAGTGATTCGCCAGGAGCGGGATGTCCTCCTGGCGGTCCTTGAGATCCGGCAGCGTGATGGGGACCACGTTCAGGCGGTAGTAGAGGTCCTCCCGGAAGGTCCCCTCCTCCACGGCCCGCTTCAGGTCTCGGTTGGTGGCGGCGATGACCCGGACGTCAAGCTTGATGGTCCGGGTGCCCCCCACCCGCTCGATCTCCCGCTCCTGGAGGGCCCGGAGGATCTTGGCCTGGAGGTCGAGCCGCATGGAGCCCACCTCGTCCAGGAACAGGCTCCCCCCGGTGGCCAGCTCGAACTTCCCCACCTTGGTGGCGATGGCCCCGGTGAAGGCCCCCTT
>JACQXP010000005.1 GCA_016208645.1 Candidatus Methylomirabilota bacterium
GCAAAATACCTGGTCACCGGCACTGTGGGGGGCATCGTGACCCTCGGCAGCTTGATGGCGCTTCGCACCGTGACGGACCTGCCCCTCGTTTCCGCCTACAGCCTCGCCGTCGAGCTGGCCATCCTGAACAACTTCCTCCTGAATGAATTCTGGACCTTCGCGGACGCCACGACGGCGAGGGCGGGACTCCGGACACGGGTGATCCGGTTCCTGCGGTTCAACGGGACGTGCGTCTGGGGAGCGGTGTTCAACGTGGGGACCTTTCTCGCCTTGGGCGAGATGGTTCAGCTCCCCGTGGCGCTGGCCGGCCTGGCAGGCGTGGCGGTGGGGTACGTGTGGAACTACGGGGTGAACGCGAACGCCACCTGGCTGGATCTCTTCCCGCCGCAGGCGCGAAGGGCGGCGGCCGGGAGCGGAGAGCGTCGGACCCAGGACCGGCGCTCACTTCCCTCCCCCGGCTATTATCACGAGGCCTATACCCACGGGAATCGGGTCCAGCGGTTCTGGCACCGGGGAAAGTTCGGCCGGGTCCTGTCCCGCCCCCGGCAGCATCCCATTCTGGACGTCGGCTCGGGCCCGGGGGTTCTTTCCGCGCTGCTCAAGAACGGCAGCCACCTGGTGGTGAGCCTGGACCGCTCCTTCGAGGTGATCCGCTTCGCCAAGCAGACCCATCCGGAGATCTGCGGCGTGGTCGCCGACGTCCGGCATCTGCCGTTTCGCCCGGGACGATTTCGGACGATCTTCTTCGTGGAGGTCATCGAGCACATCCCCGCGCAGTGGTCCCTGGACGTCCTGCGGGAGCTGCGCGATATGCTGCACCCGGCGGGCCGGCTCATCCTGACGACGCCGAACTACCGGAGCCTGTGGCCTGCCCTGGAGTGGATGGTGAGTCGCTGGGGCCCCATTGACTACACGAAGGAGCACGTCAATCACTACTCTCTGACGCGGCTGGAAGGAGAGGTAGGAGAGGCGGGCCTCCGGGTCATCGGGGCCGAGTCGTTTTTCCTGCTGTCACCCTTCGTGGCTTGCCTGTCCGAGCCAGCAGCCCTGAAGCTCCTGGACCTGGAGCGGCGCCGGTGCGGTCGGTTGGGGGCCATCCGGAAGGCAATGGATGTGGAGAGACGCTGGTGCGGCCGGTGGGGGTCCCTCCTCCTGTTGGAGGTCGGACGATCGTGAGGGCCACGCGCCAACCATGCTGCGGGGACCGGTGGAACTCCCGGATGCCATGAGTGTCATGCCTCCCCCATCCTCTGGCGAAGCGGCCCCGGAAACCGAGGCGTCCCGAGGCCTCCGCGTGGGCGCCCGGGCCCCCGGGCTAATCGTCCTGCTGGCCGGGGCCCTGTACCTCGGGACGCTCCGCTACGGGTTCGTGTGGGACGATCTCGCCCTGATCCTCCTGAACCAGTTCGTCCGCCGACTCGCCGATCTGCCGACCTGGCTGACCCTGACCGCGGATCAGGCCAGCTTCGGCGCCTTCAGCGGCAACCTCTACCGCCCCGGCCTGCTCGTCTCCATGGCGGTGG
>JACQXP010000099.1 GCA_016208645.1 Candidatus Methylomirabilota bacterium
CAAACCTCCTTCTACCCGGCTGTTGCAAACCACGACGGCGGGCATCCCGGCCCGACCAGGCCACGCCCGTCCGCCGGTCCCGCTGATAGCGGGACTCAAAGACAAAACCGCGACGGCGAATTCAGCACGCGGTCGCGGTTCTGGAAGAATCGTGCGTACTGCAAACTGCCTGCCCTGAGCATTCATCCGTAGTTACAGGTCGTTCCCAGCCAGTGCAAACGGGGCGGACCTTACCCCGGGCTAAAGGCTTTGTCAAGGATTTTTCGCCCCAGAGAGCCACCCGCCCCCGCATATCCTGGGGGGCTCCCGGGACCGTGCGAGCCCCGAGCGCTCGGGCTAGAAACAGGACAGGACCCGCACGGCAAAGGTCGTCGTCAGGACCACTTCCTTGACGCAGGCCACCGCAAGCCTGGCGGGCCGGATGTTCCAGAGCCGCATGCCCCGCAACTGCTCCCAGGTTCGCGTCCAGCAGTTCCGCAGGTCCTGGCGGGAATACACCACCCGGTTGCTCAGGGCATCGAACTTGACGTAGAGAAGCTGCATCTTCGACGGGAGCCGATCCCGGAAGCCGGCGTACCGTTCCTGCCACTCCTCTACCTTCAGGCTCTGCCAGGCCTCCATGTGCAGGCCGGCCAGGTGATCCAGCCATCGCTTGGTCGGTCCGTCTCCCCCGGCGAAGCGGCGGTACAGTTCCTGGATCCTGCCCTGGAGGCTCCCCCATTTCTTCAGGAACGCATCCAGATCCTTGGGGCCGAGCAGGATCTTGGAGGAGAGGTCCTCGAAGGGGTCCAGCAGGGTGCGGGCCTTGGCCGGGAGGGCCGCCTTGGCATCGTTGTAGGCCCGCTGCCACTCCGCGATCTTCAACGTCTGCCAGATCTCTCCCTGGATCCGCTCGATCTCCTCGGCAAATCGCTTCTCCCTCTCGCTCCGGGGGCGGGTCTGGAGCCAGAGCTCTTCCATCTCCTTGAAGAAGCGGGCCCAGGACACGACCAGGTGCCACACGTCTTTCGCCCGCTTCCAGAGATGGACCGGCAGGGGATCGATGGCGAACCCGGGCCTCCGGGAGAGCCGGTCCTTCAGGCGGAAGAAGCCCGCGATCATCGGGTGTTGCTTCTCGATGAGGGCCGCGTTCTTGTACCACATGAGCATCACCACCGCGCTCCAGTAGGCGCGCGGGTTGTGGCTCCAGCGCGAGAGGATCTTCGCGAGATTCTCTCTGCTGTAAAAGGCCTTCCAGGCATCTTCATAGGCCTGGGTCCATTCCTCCGCGGTCATGTGGGGGTGCGCGACCGTGGCGTGGAACGAGTCCCGCTTGTTGAAGTCGGGGTCCATCCACTCCCCGCGCTTCTTCATCTCCAGGTGGTCGTGGGATCCCGGCAGCGGGGTCAGCATGAAAAACGACCCGACGTCCGGCTGGATCTCGTCCATGAGATACTGGATATCGCGGCGGACCTGCTCCTGGGTGTCGAAGGGGAGGCCGATGATGTACGCGGCCTGCACGAGGATGCCCGCCTCGTGCCACTCCCGGATGATGTTCTTGTATTCGTCGACCTTGTTCTGTCCCTTGCCCTCCGCCTTCAGGTTCTGCGGGTTCACGCTCTCCATGCCCATGAACACCTGGGTGCAGCCGGCCTCGGCCGCCAGGCGCACGAAGTCCTTGGGCTTGCGGGCCAGGTCCACCTGCATCATGAAGGAGACCTTGATGCCTTCATTGCGCAGGCGGATGAGGGCCTGGAAGGTCTCGCGCCATAACTTCTTGCGGGCAAAGTTGTCGTCGGTGAAGAAGTAAAAGTCGAAGCCGTGCTCGCGATAATTCTTCCGGATGAGTTCGGCGACAGATTCCGGCGAGCGTTCCCGCATCGTTCGGCCCTGCACGTTGATGATGGTGCAGAAGGTGCAGGCGAAGGGGCAGCCGCGCGAGGTCTCCACCGTGCCGAAGGAGCGGCTGGCGAAGTGCTTCATCGTCTTGGGGCTCATCGCCGGCGGGGGCGCACTCTCGATGTCCACCAGGCCCTTCAGGTCTCGCGCAAAGGAGTACAGGGGCTTCAGCTGGCCATTCAGAACGTCGGCCAGGATCCCCTCCCAGTGCCCTTCGACCTCGCCGGACACGACGATGATGGATTCCCGGAAGAGCTGCTGGATGTCCGGTTCCTGCTCGCCCAGCATGTTGACGGTGCCGCTGGTGTGGAATCCGCCCATGATGACGTCAATCCCGTGGGTGCGGAACTGCCTGCCCAGATCGAGGGCCCTCGGGAATTGATTGGTCTGGACCCCGACGAGGCACACCACCAGCTTCGTGGCCGCGTGCCGGCTCCAGCCGACGATCTGCTTGACGGGGATCTTCTCGGCCGTCTCGTCGAAGGTATCCACCTGGATGCGGATGTCCGGGAAGACGTCGCGCCGTTTGACATCTTCGGTCAGGCCGTGCAACACGTTCAGGCTGTTGCCGGGGTAGACCCCCTTCCAGAACCGCACTACGTACCCGTCATCGTCATACTTGGTGGGTTTGATCAGGACCACGCGGAGCGCCTTGTACTTCCGGGCTGCTGGAAGGAGGCGGGGTGGCTGGGATCCGGGCTGAGGGGAGGTGGGGTCTATGGGGGCAAGCGGTATGGTCGCACCGCGATTCTTGGTGGCCTCTTCCATCACCATGCTCCCGAAACTGTCCGGGTTGAGTGCTGTTGGAACTTGCTGCACTGACGGCCCAGGTTCATGTCGAATCCACACAGGTGAGCGGAGCGCAAATCTCGCCAGGCGGAGTCGGGCAGGGTACGACGCGCCGAGGCCGTAGACAATTAGCAGGGACCCTAACCCACGCCCCCCGGGGATGTCAATGAATATTTGGTCGCCAGGGGCGGGCGAAGGCGGTTGACAATTGGGGGTAAGCTGGTATAAAGGTAACCTGCTGAAAAATCTCAGGGGAGCGATGCCTGCATTTGTGATTCGATGGGTGGCCACGGCCCTGGCCATCGGGGTGGCGGCCCAGGTGCTACCCGGCATCCAGGTGGACGGGCTGTGGGCGGCCAGCGTGGCGGCGCTCTTGCTCGGCCTCGTCAATGTCACCCTTCGCCCGATCCTGCTGCTCCTGACCCTGCCCCTGACAGTGGTCACGCTGGGCCTCTTCGCGCTGGTGGTGAACGGCGCCATGCTTGCCCTGGTGGCGAGCGTCGTCAAGGGCGTGCACGTGGCCGGCTTCGGCAGCGCGGTCCTGGGCGCCATCCTGATCAGCCTGGTGGGGAGCCTCCTGACCTGGCTGCTCCAGCCGCGTCCACGGGTCCACGTGGAGGTCCGGCGCTTCACGAGCGTGCCCTGAGATCCCGGAGGAGACTGCCGGAGGAGACGCGATGACGATCCGGAAGGCCGTGTTCCCCGCGGCCGGGCTCGGGACTCGATTTCTGCCCGCGACCAAGGCCCAGCCCAAAGAGATGTTGCCGATCGTGGACAAGCCCACGATCCAGTACGTCATGGAAGAGGCGGTGGCCTCGGGCATCCAGGACATCATCGTGGTGACCGGCCGGGGCAAGAACGCCATCGAGGATCACTTCGACCGGTCCATCGAGCTGGAGCTGATGCTCAGCAAGAAGGGGCGGGCCGACCTCTTGGAGGTGGTCCGACGGGTCTCGGAGCTGGTCCGGGTCTGCTACGTGCGCCAGAAGGAGCCGCTGGGCCTGGGTCACGCGGTCCTGGCGGCCCGGGAGCTGGTGGGGGACGAGCCGTTCGCGGTGTTGCTGGGAGACGATATCCTGACCGACGTCACGCCGGCCCTGCAGCAGATGATCGCGGTGTACGAGAAGTATGCCTGTTCCGTGATGTGCGTGAAGCGGGTCCCCAAGGCGGAGGTCTCCCGGTACGGGGTGATCAAGGGGCGCAAGCTGGAGGATCACCTCTACCACATCATGGACATGGTGGAGAAGCCGGAGGCCAGCCAGGCCCCCTCGGACCTCGCCATCATCGGCCGCTATATCCTGACGCCCGAGATCTTCCCCATCCTGGAGAAGACGCCCCCGGACCGGAGCGGGGAGATCCAACTGACGAATGCCCTGAAGGGACTGCTGCGGAGCAAGCACCAGAGGATGTACGCCCTGGAGTTTCAGGGACGCTGGCACGATGCGGGGACCATCCTGGGATTTCTGAAGACCACGGTGGAGTTTGCCCTGGAGCGCCCGGATGTGGCCCCGGGGTTCAAGGAGTTCCTGCGCGGCCTGAACCTGGATTCGGGCCAGCCACAGCCGCACCGGGCAGATGCGGGATCGCCCGGGGCAGGACCGACCCGGCGGGGGTCCCGCCGGGCGGTCACGCAGAGTCCATGA
>JACQXP010000006.1 GCA_016208645.1 Candidatus Methylomirabilota bacterium
CCACGAGCTGGGGGATGGCGATGGCCGCCAGGATCCCCAGGATGCTCACCGCGATGGTCAGCTCGATCACGGTGAGGCCGGGGGGGTGTCGGTCGCCGCGCTTCCTCTGCATACCTTCCGCCTCCAAGGCCGGCCGCTGTGAGATAAATCCGGTGGGCAGACCTTACCTGCCGTACCAACAAGCAAGTGACGGGCCATTCCCTGACCGACCCTCTAACCCATGAAAACACTGACCTGTATTGCATTCCTGGCGGAGGATCATTCCGGCCTCTGTCTGACACTCGGGCAGGTTGGCTGCCACGGCGGTACCCCGATGTTGTGGAGGATACCGGCTGACCCAGTGAACAGGCGTCCCGGGACACAGCATGCGACTCCCGTGCCCAGGCGACTGGCGCGCTCGACCCCGGCCCGCGCGGCCTGGGAGGCAGGACAGTTCGGCGGCGAAATTCAGGGTGTTACAGGGGCTGCGGAGAACCAGCCCGGGGCGTGGTGTCCCGGAGGTGTACCCGCACCCCGGTAGAATCCGAGCGGGCTGTTCCGGTCTGACACACTCTGGTACGGGGTCGCCAGGGGCGAATGTGCCGGGACGGCACACTGACCGAGCGGTCGCGGCTGGCTATCTTTGCTCGGGGTCCGGGGCGAGCCGAATCCCGTATCTCGCGGCCTTGGAATAGAGGGTTCGCCGGCTGATCCCCAGGCGCCGGGCCAGCGGCCTCACCGAATTACGGCGGTGTACCCTCGAGGAGTTCCCGGATCGCCTTCAGGATCGGCCGGAGGCTGCCCGCCTTGGGCACGAAATACTCCGCCTGCGTCTCGTAAGCCCGAATGGCGAAGCTCTCCTCCACGTGCCCGCTGTAGAGGATGACGGGAATATGCCGCAGGGTGGGATCGCTCTTGATCATGGTTGCCACCCGAAATCCGTCGAGCTTGGGCATGACCACGTCCAGGATGACCAGGTCCGGCCTCTGCGCCCGGACCGCCAGGAAACCCTCCTCCCCATCGGCAGCCGTCATTACCCGGTATCCCTGGTGGCGGAGCAGATCGGCCAGGCCCTCCCGCATGGTCAGATCGTCATCCACCACCAGGACCGTCTTCTCGGCGGGATTCATCTCGGGACTCATCGGGCGCGTTCCGTGGCTGCCAGGATCGTCTGGAGGAGCTGCCGATGCTCGGGCGCACCCACGATGGCGCGGGCCGCGCTCCCGTCTACCGACATCCGGGTCAGTCCCAGCCGTTGACGCAGGCGCGCGATCCGACCCAGGGATGCCGCCAGGTGGGCCTCGGACAACCGGCCCGCCCGCAGGGCGGCCTCCACCGCCGCCATGGCGTCCCGCTGGCGCGTGGTATCGTGACAGATGAGGACCAGGTCACCGCCGGCCTCGAGGAAGCGAACGGCGGCCTCGCCGATATCGAATCGCGCGGCGATGGCCCCCATCTCCAGATCGTCGCTCACCACTACCCCGTCGTATGCCAGTTCCTTCCGCAGGATCTCGGTGATGACCGTGCGGGACAAGCTGCTGGGCGCCTCCCCGTCCAGGGCCGGGCAGAGGAGGTGGGCCACCAGCACGACCGGCACGCCGGCCTGGATGGCCCGATGAAAGGGGACGAACTCCACGGCGCGCCAGCGCGCGGTCGGCTGCGGGCTCTCCGGCAGCGTCAGGTGGGAGTCCGCGGCCGTCTCGCCGTGACCCGGGAAATGCTTCGCGGTCGCCAGGACGCCGGCCTCCGTGAACCCCTGGATGGCGGCCACGCCCAGACGGGCCACGCGCTCGGGGTCGTGACTGAAGGCACGGTCGCCGATGATGGGATTGGCGGGATTGGTGTGGACGTCCAGGACGGGCGCGAGATTCCAGGTGAAGCCCGCGGCTCGAAGCTCGCGTCCCACGGCGCGGGCCAGATCCCGCGTGAGGATCGCATCGTCCAGGGCCCCCAGGCTGGCCGCCGGCGGCGGGGAGAGAAACGGCTCCGGCAGCCGCGTGACCCGGCCTCCCTCCTGATCCACGCCGACCAGCAGAGGACCCGAGCCGGCCGCATGCAGCCCGGCCGTCAGGCGGCAGACCTGCTCCAGGTCCCGGAGATTGCGGCGGAACAGGATCACGCCGCCGAGACCCGCGTCCAGGAACCGACGGAGGTGGTCGGGCACCCTGATTCCCTCGAATCCGAGGCAAAAGAGCGTCGGGATCGGCAGGTCCGTCATCCGCCCTCCTCGTCGGTGCGGAAGGCACGGCGGTACTCGTCCATTTCCTCGAGCCGGACGTCGGGCCACGTCCGGATCTCCTGGTACAACCCCTGGGGATCCCTGGTCAGGCGCTGGCTGACGATCTGGGCCGCGGTCGTCAGGTTCGCCACGCGGCGGTCGATGATCCCGTGCAGCAGGGGGGCCAGGACCTTCAGGATCCCGTGCGCCACGACGTTGTCCAGGCGGAGGAAGAGCTGCGGGTCTACCTCCACGTAGGGTTCATTGCCCTCCCAGCGCTCGCGGTATTCCAGGGTAAACACCATGCTGCCCGACAGCTTCAGCAGGTGCGCCAGGGACCGGAATTGGCCCTCCACGAAATACACCCGGCGGTCCGGCCCCCGGGCAATCAGGCGAACCGTTCCCCGCAACGCCCCGAGGTCATCCACCTCGTACCGCCCGTTCCCCTTCTCCGTGATGCGGTAGCGTTCCATGGGCGGGTGGAGATGCCGCGCCAGGGTGGCGGCAAAGGGGGGCCGGTCCATCACCCAGTCGGTCGTCTTGAGGCTGCCGGTGACCCGGACTGTTTTCAGTTGGCGCGCCAGCGTGTACCGCTCGACCACCTCGCGCGTGGCGGGGTCCTCGATGGCCAGGCCGATGAGCCGGAAGGCCCCCGACGCCTGGGTGGCCAGCGGCAGGAGGAGCAGGGCAAGCATCCACCTGGAGCGGCCCCGCCTCGGGAAGGCACCGGGAACGCCGGACCTCATGCTCTGGAGACCTCCCGGCGATTTGACAGGCTGGCGGCGACCGGACTATAAGGAGCCTGCCAGCGATCGGACATCGACGAGTCGTTCCTGCGACGGGCGGGGAGCCACCGCGGCGAGGGCGCGTGACGACGAGGAAGAAGCTCTATTGGGTGGCCGTGCTGTATTTCGTCGAGGGATTCCCCTTCGGCATCCTGAATGACGCCCTGCCCGTTTTCTTCCGGTTTCACGGGATCCGCCTCGCCGACATCGGGCTCCTGAGCCTGGTGGGACTGCCCTGGACGCTGAAGTTCCTGTGGGCCCCGGCCGTGGATCTGTGGGGGCGACGGCGCACCTGGGTGGTCGGATGTCAGCTCCTCCTCACCCTCGGCCTCCTGGCCCTCCCGGTCCTGGATCCCTCACGCATGAGCGGCGTCGTCTGGGCAACGCTCTTCGCCCTCGCCGTCTGCTCGGCCACGCAGGATATCGCCATCGACGCCTACACCATCGAGCTGCTGGACGAGGCGGAGATGGGGCCGGCGAACGGCATCCGGGTGACCGCCTACCGCGTGGCCCTCATCTGCGCTGGCGGCCTGTTCGTGGCGCTGGCGGGCCTGATCGGCTGGCCAGCCGCGTTCGGGACCGCGGCGATCATGATGGCCATCTCCTGCCTGCTCTCGTGCCGCATGCCGCATGCGGCGCCTCAGCCTGTCGCGGGCGCGGCTCCTGGGGCCAGCGCCCTGGGGCGGGGGGTCTGGACCCCGCTGGAACAGTTCTTCGGCCATCCCGGGTTCTTCACGGTCATGCTGTTCGTCCTGACGTTCAAGCTGGGAGACATGTCGCTGGGCCCGATGGTCCGCCCGTTCTGGGTGGACCGGCAGTTCACCCCGCTCGAGATCGGCGCCGTCCCCGGCACGCTGGGGGGGGTCGCCACCAGCGTCGGGGCCCTCCTGGGCGGCGGCCTCACCGCCCGCTGGGGAATCTTCCGCGCACTCTGGCTGCTGG
>JACQXP010000055.1 GCA_016208645.1 Candidatus Methylomirabilota bacterium
CGCCGGCATGGCCGCCAGGACCACGCCCAGCGTCGTCGCCACCCCCTTGCCGCCGCGAAATCCCCCGAACATCGGAAACAGGTGCCCGGCCACCGCCGCCAGGGCGATCAGCGCCAGCACCGCCGGGGAAACCTCGAGCCAGCGGCCGAGGCCGACCGCGGCCGCGCCCTTGCCCATGTCCCCCAGCAGGGTGAGGGCGGCCGCGCCCCTGCCCACGGCACGCAGCACGTTGGTGGCGCCGATGTTGCCGCTGCCCACCCGGCGGAGATCCACGCCCCCCTGCACCCGCGCGATCAGCAGGCCGAAGGGCACCGAGCCCAGCAGGTATGCGGCCGCCAGCAGGACGATGTCACGCATTTCCAATGTCCTGTGCCAGCTATTTGGCCAGGTTGATGCACCGCCAGAACTTCTGGAAGTAGACCACGCCTGAGACCAGCGAGAGCAGGATGGCGACGGCCAGGACCGCCCTGCCGAGGGGAACCGAGACAGCGGGCCAGTTCAGAATCAGGAGGAAGACGGCGATGACCTCGGCGGCCATGGTGGCCTTGCCGAACTCGTTGGCCTGGATGATCACGTTCTGGGAGGCCGCGATCCCTCGGAGCCCGGTGATGGCCAGATCGCGGCCCACGATCAGGACGACCATCCACGCCTCGACCCGTTGCACCTGCACCAGAGAAATCAGGCTGGCGGAGATCAAGAGCTTGTCCGCCACCGGATCCAGCAGCTTCCCCAGCGTGGTNNAGCGTGGTGACCTGGCGCCAGCTCCGCGCGATCCGGCCGTCGAGCCAGTCGGTCAGGACGGCCGCCAGAAACACCGCCGCGGCCGTCAGGTTGTACGGCCGCGGCACCACGATCAGGAACACCACCAGGACCGGGACCAGGAAGATCCGGACCAGGCTCAGCGCATTCGGGATATTCACGCCATCCTCACCGCCCGCTTATGTCCCCAGACCCAGATCCCGCACCACATCCCTGACGAGCGCGACGTCGATCTTCTCCCGCTTCAGCAGATAGCCCTCCAGCAAGACGTTATCCCCGATGGTGTTGATCAGGCGGGGGATCCCCCGCGAGTCGACCGCGATCTGCGCCATCACGTCCTCCGAGAAGATTTCGCGGGTGGCACCGGCGATCTTCAGGCGATGGCGGATGTAGGCCGAGACGGCCTCGGGCTTGAGGGAGGTCAGGCGGCACTTGACCGCCACCCGCTGCATGAGGGGCGTGTCCAGTGCCAGGTTCTCTTCCAGGTTCGACAGGCCGAAGAGGATGAAGGTGATGAGCTTGCTTCCCGGCACCTCGAGATTGAGGAATCCCCGCAGCTCCTCCATCAGGGATTGCTGCTGCAGCATGTTGGCCTCGTCAATGAGGACCACGGCCTTCTTCCCGAGCTGGTGCAACTCCACCAGGCGCTGGTAGATCTGGGAGAGGATCTCCACCTTCTCCTCGGCTAGGTCCTCCACGCCGATCTGCGAGGCAATCTTGCGCAGCAGCCACTCGGCCGTGATGGCGGAGTGGATGATCACCAGCATGGCCGATTCGTACCGGTCGTCATCCAGCTGGTCCAGCATGCGCCGGGCCAGGGTCGTCTTGCCCGTCCCCAGGTCCCCCACCACCACCGCCAGCCCCTTCATGGTGTTGACGGCGTGCATGAGTCTGGCCAGCACCTCGGCCTGCTGGTCCACCTCGAAGAAGAAGCGCGGGTCCGGGGTGTTGGAGAACGGCTGCTCTCGGAGCTGGTAGAACTGTTCGTAGCTCATCCCTGCGCGGATCCTGATGACGGGAGGAAATCAGATGAAGGCGATCTTCTGCTTCTCCCTCGCACGCTTCGGGGGGGGGCCCGTCTTGCCGGGGGCGGCCGGGACGGACGCCGCCCGCACCTGCCGGAGGCGATCCCGGAGGTCGCGGACGCGGAGCCCCACGTCACGAAACCGGGCGTCTTCGGCCTGCAGGACCTCGAACGCTTCCAGGGAGCGTACCAGGTCCCCCTGCGTCTCGTGCGCCACCCCCAGGTCGTACCGCAGGCCATGATAGGCCGAGCGGGGATGGCCCCGGATCTCGAGGCCGGCGCGAAGTTCCCGGATGGCGGCCTCGGGCTCCCCCTTGGCCAGGAAGCACAGTCCCAGGAGGTTGGCGCACGTCAAGGCCCGCTCGGGATCGCGACCCGCCAGGCGGAATTCCTGGATCGCCTCGTCGTACAGCTCCATCTCCTTGTAGGCGATTCCCAGATTGTAGTGCGTCTCGTAGTCCTTCTCGTCGAGTTGCTCGCGCACCCCCTTCTGGAACTCCTTGACCAGGTCCGCCACCAGCGGCCCGCCGGCCGGCTCCGGCGCGGCCACCTCCTCGGCCGCCAGCTCTTCCTCCAGCTCGGCCCCCAAATTGACGAAGCCCTCCCCAGCCTCGGCGCCGGCGTCCAAAACAGTGAACTTCGCCTTGGGCGGCTCGAGGGGCAGCGGCCGTTCGGGACCCGGGACGGCCGTCTCGGGCTGCGGGGTGACGGGCGCCTCCGGGGCAATGGCCTCGGGAGGCAGTTCGGCCGCCAGCGCTTCGAATTCGGCCGCCAGCGGTCCGGCCGACGGGAACGCCTCGGGCGGCGCATCGGGGGTCAAGTCCCGGATCTCGTCGGGCACCGGCGCCTTGGACGTTTCCACGGCGGACGCCGCGGTGGGGTGGGGCGCCGTGCCGGCCGCCGAGGCCTGGAGCTGTTGGCCGAGCTGCGCCACGGCCGGGTGGTTCGGCGCCCGCGCCTGCATGCGCCGGTGGACGGCCCGGGCCTCCTCCACCATCCCCTGCGAGAGGTAGAAGTCTGCCTCGGCCCGGTCGTCCGCCATCGCCTGGTCCAGGTCCGATCCACCCATCTCGAGGACCAGCGCCGGCTCGTCTCCCGGCTCCTCCAGGAGGGCGCGAAGTTCGGGCGGCAACTCCTCCTCCTGGCCCGACACAGGTCCCCCATCCAGGCCCGCCTCCGGCGAGGGCGGGCCCAAGAACTCGGAGTCGATCGGGCCGGCGGCTCCCTCTGCGGGCGCCTCGCGCTCCGAACCAGGACCGGCTGCAGCATCCGGGCTCAGCCCCTCGGGAATCTCGATGGACTCCGGAATCTCGAAATCCGGCGCCTCGATGGGGATGAGTTCCGCCGCCATGCGGATCGCCGAACCTGGGGCGGCCGGCCGGATCTCCCCCGCCGAGAGGGTGGCCAGGAATCCCTGGAGTCCCGGGTGATTTGGGGTGAGCGCCAGTCCCGCCTGGATCTCAGAGACTGCCGCGTCCAGCTCGCCGCGGTCCGCCAGGATCCTGGCGATGGCCAGGATCTCTCCGCAGGCCTCCTCGACCTGGGGCCGCTCGAGGTACAGGGCCTTGAGTCTCCGCCGCGCCATCAGATTGTCCGGCGCCAGTCGGACGACTTCCAGGAGTCGCTCTCGCGCCTTGTCGATCAGCCCATACTTGAAATACACCTCGGCCTCGGCGAGCTGCTCGGCGATCTCGCCGGCGGCCTCCGTCTCCCCCATCGGAGATTCCAGCCCCGGGACCTCCAGGACCGAGATGCCCTCTGTCTCTGCGATCTCTGCTGACGGGGCCTCCTCGGCCGGAAGCTCGAGGGAGGGGAGTTCCAGCGCCTCCAGGCGATCCGGCGACTCACCGGTCGCCTCCTCTGACACGAGGCGGAGATCCGCCAGGTCCGCGGACTCATCCAGCGTGAAGATCTGGCCCGAGAGCGCAGCGGGCTCTAGTCCGCTGTCTGGTTCCGCTTCGCCTGTCGGCTGGAGCGTGGCCTCGACCTCGAGTGTCGGACTCTCCTCCAAGGACAGGTCGAAGACCGGCGGCTCCGCCGGCCCTGCCTCCTCCATGGCGAGAGCAGGCGGCTCCTCCACCAGCGCCCCTGCCTCGAGCGTCGGGACGGCGAGGTCCCCCTGTTCCTCCGGTGGCGCGGGCGGCGCGGGACTGCCCTCCAGGACCTCCAGCCGTTCGCGGGCCTCGGCATCCGACGGATCGCGCTCGACCAGTTGGCGGTACACGTGGATCGCGGCCTCGATGTCGCCGCAGGTCTCGTGTGCCGCGGCCAAGCCCCAGGTCGCCGACCGCGCCTCCTCCTCGCGACCGAGCCGGTGCAACAGTCCCGCCAGGTGGGCGTGCAGGGGCGCCAGGTGCGGGGCGACGGCCAGGAGGTCCCGGCAGAGGGTGACGGCGTCCTCGGACTCGCCCCGGTTGATGGCGTCCTCGGTGATCGTTTGGCACAGGGTGATCCCGTCGTCCGTGCGACCCGCCTGTACCAGGGCCGTGGCCAGGGGCCGCCCGATTTCCCTCTCCGGCACGCCGAGGGCCACCGCCTGTTCCAGCGCCGTGAGCGCCTCGGGCGTCTGCCCCAGGCCGAAATGCGCCTCGCCCAGCAGGCGCCAGGCCTGGGCGTTCGCTGCCTCACGCGCCGTGACCCGGGTGAGGATCTCGACGGCTTCGG
>JACQXP010000056.1 GCA_016208645.1 Candidatus Methylomirabilota bacterium
GGCCAGGGGCTGCTGCCCGACCGGAAGCTCAAGCCCGAACCCATCCGGCGAAGCCTGGCCGCCCTGCGGCGCTTCCGCCGGGCCGCCGAATCCCACGCGGCCACCCTGATCGCCGTGGTCGGGACCAGCGCCCTTCGCGAGGCGACGAATCGGGAGGCGTTCCTGGCCCTGGCCCGGCGCGAGGCCGGACTCGAGGTGCGCGTCGTCTCCGGAGAGGAGGAGGCGCGCCTCACCCTCCTTGGCGTGCGCGCGGCTGTCCCGCTCGGCCGCGGCCCCTGGCTGCTGATGGACATCGGCGGAGGCAGCACGGAGTTCCTCCTGGCCGACGGGCCCGAGGTGCGGGCGACGGTGAGTACCGGCCTGGGGGTGGTGACGCTGACGGAGGCGCACCTGCAGGCCGATCCGCCGCTGCCGGGGGACCTGGCGGCGGTCCGCGACGTGGTGACCAGCAGAGTGGCGCGTGTTCGCACGCGGGATCTTCCGGACCTGGTCTCGCCCGCACTGCATCCGGGCCTGGCCTTGGTGGGCACGGCGGGCACGGTGACCAGCCTGGCAGCCATTGACCTCGCGCTGGTTCCCTACGACCCGGAGCAGGTGAACGGGCACCGGCTGACCCGCGATCGGGTCGCGACGCTGTGCGGGGAGCTGGCCTCCCTTCCGCTGGCCCGCCGGAGGCGGATCCGCGGCCTGGAACCGGCGCGGGCGGACGTGATCGTGGCCGGCGCCCTGGTGTGCCTCGGCGCGATGGAGGGCCTGGGCCTCCCCGAACTCACGGTCAGCGACGGGGGCCTGCGCGAGGGGATCCTGCTGGACCTCCTCCACCGGCCGGCTACCGGTCCGTCGCCCCTTGGGGTGCCGGGCCAGGGTCGCGGGCCGTCCGCACCCTGAGGAAATCGAGCCCGGCGCGCCTACGGGTCGTCCGCCGCAGGCAGACGAAGTGCAAGGAGGCGGCCCCCCGGACGGACCGGGGGCGGCGGTGCTTGACAAAGTGGGGGCGTTTTGTTAAAGAGAACGGACGATTTGCGCCGCGGGACGCCGAGGCCACACGATACCACTGCTCTATGGACCCAGGCAAAGTACTCATCCTGAACCAGACCTTCGAGGCGTTCCAGGTGTGCAGCGCTCGAAGGGCGGTGATCCTCCTTTTCATGGGAAAGGCCGAACGCGTCGAGGACACCTCGCGGGTGCTCCGCTCGCCCTCCACGTCCTTCGTGCTCCCCTCGGTGATTCGCCTCCAGCGCTTCGTGCGGAGGCCGGTCCAGCCCAGCATCGCCTTCAACAAGAAGAACATCCTCAAGCGGGATGCCCACACCTGCCAGTACTGCGGGCGGAACGGCGGCGAGCGCATGACCATTGACCACGTGATCCCCAAGTCCCTCGGCGGGCGCACCGTGTGGGAGAACGTGGTGAGCGCCTGCCGGCCCTGCAACCTGAAGAAGGGGAACAAGCCGCTGGGCGAGGCCGGCATGCACCTCCTGCGCCGGCCGAACAAGCCCCTCTCGGCCTTCTACCTCGGGATCCTCGCGCACGCCGCCCAACGCTGCGAGAGCTGGAGCAAGTACCTGCCGGTGGAGGCAGACGGGCACGCGCTGATGGGCGGCCGGTGAGAGGAGATCCGCCATGTGGACCGTGCGGGCATTGCTGCTGATCCTGGGGTCGCTGGCGGGCATGGGAGCGATCGCGGCGCGCCCGGCCGGCGTGGCCGCCGCCGAGGCCATGAGCCCCCAGGACGCCCTCCACCAGGTCATGCCCGGGGATGATCTGCACCTGATCGCCGGCTACTACTACGGCGACGCGCGCCGGTGGGAACGTATCTGGCAGGCCAACCGGGACCAGGTGCCCAACCCGAACCGGGTCGAGCGGGGGATCCTGCTCCGGATTCCCAACGCCGTGGCTCCGGCCGAGCCCTATGCCGATTTCGTCGCCCGGGCCCGTCCCGCGCCCTCCCAGGTGGGGCGCGGGGTCAGGGCCGACGTCCCGCCTGTCCCCGAGATCCAGCTCCCGATAGCCCGCGAGTCCCCGCCCGCGGCGGCACCCGCGCGTGCCACCGCACCCTCGCCGCCATCGCCCTCCCCGGCGCCGCGCCCCTGAGCCAACGGGTGACGCATGCACCGGAGGGGAACAGGGCGTGAACGGCGAGGGGACCCTGCGGTGCGTCCTCCCGGGCCGGCCCTCCACGGGGGCGAGCACCCCGGCAGACACCATGTCCCGCTTCAAGCTCGTCTGCGACTACCAGCCCCGCGGTGACCAGCCCCGGGCCATCGCGCAGCTCACCGAGGGGGTGCTGCGCGCGGATCGCCACCAGGTCCTGCTGGGGGTCACCGGGTCGGGCAAGACCTTCACCATGGCCAACGTCATCGCCAACGTGGAGCGCCCGACCCTCATCATCGCCCACAACAAGACCCTGGCCGCGCAACTGTACAACGAGTTCACGCAGTTCTTCCCCAAGAACGCCATCGAGTACTTCGTCTCCTACTACGACTACTATCAGCCCGAGGCCTACATCCCCCAGACCGACACCTACATCGAAAAGGACGCCCTGATCAACGACCACATCGACAAGCTCCGCCACTCCGCCACGCGGAGCCTGCTGGAGCGGCGCGACGTGATCATCGTCGCCTCCGTCTCCTGCATCTACGGGCTGGGATCGCCGGAGGTCTATTACGGGATGGTCCTCCTGCTGGAGGAGGGCGCCGCCTGCCCGCGGGACGCCATGCTGCGCAAACTGGTGGAGATCCAGTACCAGCGCAACGACCTGGACCTTCACCGGGGAACGTTCCGGGTCCGCGGGGACGTGGTGGAGATCTTCCCGGCCTACGAGGACACGGCCATCCGGGTGGACCTGTTCGGGGACGAGGTGGAGGCGCTCTGGCAACTGGACCCGCTCACGGGCGAGAAACGGGAGCGCCTGCACCGGGTCCCCATCTACCCCGCCAACCACTACGTCACGCCCCAGGACCTGCGGGAGCGCGCCTTCGCCGCCATCGAGGCGGAGCTGGAGGAGCGCGGCCGCGAGCTGGAGAGTCAGCGGAAGCTCCTGGAGGTCCAGCGCCTGCGCCAGCGGACCACCTTCGACCTGGAGATGATCCGGGAGATCGGCACCTGCAAGGGGATCGAGAACTACTCCCGCCACCTGTCCGGCCGGGGCCCTGGCGAGCCGCCGCCCACCCTGATGGATTACCTCCCGCGCGACGCCCTGGTCATCATCGACGAGTCCCATCAGACCGTTCCCCAGATCCGCGGGATGTACCGCGGGGACCGGTCCCGCAAGCAGACCCTGGTCGAGTACGGCTTCCGCCTGCCCTCGGCCCTGGACAACCGGCCCCTCACCTTCGACGAGTTCGAGCGCTGCGTGAACCAGGTGGTCTACGTCTCCGCCACCCCGGGGCCCTACGCGCTGGAAAAGGCGGGGCGACGGGTGGCGGAGCAGATCATCCGGCCCACCGGCCTGATCGACCCCGAGATCATGGTCCGGCCGATCGCGGGGCAGATCGACGATCTCATTCACGAGATCCGGGAACGGGCGAGTCGCGACCAGCGGGTCCTGGTGACGACCCTGACGAAACGCATGGCGGAGGAGCTGACCGACTACCTGTCCGAGGTGGGGATCCGGGTGCGCTACCTCCACTCCGATATCGACACCCTGCAGCGGAACGAGATCATCCGGGACCTGCGGCTGGGGAAGTTCGACGTCCTGGTGGGCATCAACCTGCTGCGCGAGGGCCTGGACATCCCCGAGGTGGCCCTGGTGGCCATCCTGGACGCGGACAAGGAGGGCTTCCTGCGGTCCGCGGGTTCCTTGATCCAGACGGCCGGCCGCGCCGCCCGGAACGTCGAGGGCCAGGTCATCCTCTACGCCGACGTCATGACCCGGTCCATGCAGGAGGCCATCGCCGAGACCACCCGCCGCCGCCAGCTCCAGCTCGCCTTTAACCGGGAACACGGCATCACCCCCGAGATCCAGCTCGCCTATAACCGGGAACACGGCATCACTCCCGAGACGATCAAGAAGTCCATCCAGGACGTCCTGGCCAGCATCTACGAGCGCGACTACTACACCGTCCCGGCGCTGCGGGACGAGGAGATCGAATTCATCCCGCGGGAGGAGATCCCGGCCCTCATGGCCCAGCTCGACAAGGAGATGCGGGCGGCGGCCAAGCGGCTGGAGTTCGAGCAAGCGGCGGAGCTCCGGGACAAGATCGCCGGACTCGAGAAGCGCCGCCTGGGCATCGTGAGCGGCAAGCCATGAATGGGCGTGACTCGTGATGCGTGACTGGGCTCGCAGGCTGCGCGGGTTGTCACCGATTCCTCTTCGCGTGATGCGCTTGACGTTTCACGCCTCACGCCTCACGCCTCACGTTTCACGTCTCCCCTGCCTGTTCCTGGCCCTCTGGCTGCACTTGCCTGCAACGGCGGCTGCCCAGTCGCGGATCGTGACCCTCAGCCCCGAGAAGGGCCCAACCGGGGGCGGCACGGTGGTGTCCATCGAGGTCGAGGGAGGCGTGGTCCTGGGCCCCCTGCGAGTGGAGTTCGGCGGCCGCCCCGCCGATGTGCTGCGCCGTACCGGGCTCTCGACGCTGGAGGCAGTCGCTCCCCCCGGCGTTCCCGGGCCGGCCCCGGTGCAGGTGGTGAATGAGCTCTGGGGAGCCGTCACCAGTCCGGCCGTCTTCACGTACATCCCCCCGCCCCCTCGCCTGGTCCGCCTGGATCCCCCCGCGGTGCCGGTCGGCACACAGGGGCTGGTCCTGTCCATCGAGGGAGAGCATTTCGCGGCCACCTCCAGCCTGCGCATTGGCGAGGCCCCCGTGCCCGTCACCGTCGTGAGTCCCCAGCGGCTCCAGGCCCGGATCCCCGCCCCGCTCCTGGCGCGGGCGCGGATCCTGGAGGTGCGCGTGAGCGACGCCGCCCTGGGGGGAGGCACGTCCAACGGGCTGTCCCTCTCGGTAACCAATCCCGCGCCGGAGGTGACCGCCATGGAGGCCCCGCCGCTGCTAGCCGGTGGGCCGGCGACGGCCTTCACCGTTCGCGGCCGCGGGTTTCGCCCGGAGTCGCTGGTGCACGTGGCGGGCACGGCGGTGACGACCCGATTCCAGACAGGCGAGGAGTTGACGGCCGTCATCCCGCCAGCGCTGCTCGCCCAGGCGGGCGACGCCCCGGTCACCGTGGTGACCCCCGGACCGGGCGGTGGCACCTCCAACGCCGAGGACCTGACGGTCCGGGCCCCGTTCCCCGGACGCTTCCTGGCCTTCACCTCCAACCGACGGGGCGGGCGGAATCATATCTACCTCCTCGACCGCGAGGCCGGACGGCTGGATCCCCTGGAAGAGGCCAACAGCGCCAACGGGAACGACGGGTACCCTTCCATCAGCGCCGACGGCCGGTTCATCGTCTTCCAGTCGGACCGCCACCGCGGGCAGGCCGACGTCTTCCTGTTCGACCGGGAGACGCGCACGCTGGACCCCCTGCCCGAGTTGAACCACCCGACCGCCTTCGACGGTTTCCCCCACATCAGCGCCGACGGCCGGTTCGTTGTCTTCGAATCGGACCGTCTGAATGGACGGCCCAAGATCTTTCTCTTCGACACGCAGACGCGCGTGCGCTCGGAACTCGGCCAGGCGAACGAGGCCACGGCCGACGATGGCCTGGCGGCCATCAGCAATTGAAACGTAAGACTGAAACGTTTTACGTTTTACGTCTTACGCATGATGGGCGTCTCACATTTTACGCATTCTTCACAGACTGAACGCCGCCGCACTACCGCCACGGCCACACCGGGGAGGAGGAGACCATGAAGGGCAAGGTGAAGTGGTTTAACGTGACGAAGCGCTACGGGTTCATCGTGCGGGACGACAAGGGGCCGGATGCCTTCGTTCACGCCAGCGACGTGGAGGGCGGGCAGACCCTCCGCGAGGGCGAGACCGTCGAGTTCGAACTGGGCCAGGACGACCGCGGTCGGCCCAAGGCGATCCAGGTCCGGATTCTCACCTGAGCCCAGACCCCATCGCGCTCTTCGGATCACGCCTGGGGACCCGACCGGCCCCAGGCGGGGGCCCTTGCCCCCGGCGGTCCCTCCCCCCTGACCTTTTCGCGGGGGGAGAAGACCGCGGGTCGTCCTTCCGCCAGCCCACCCCCTGGCAGCAGCGGCAGGGAAGTGGGCCGACTGTTCCCGAAGGATCCCCGCGAGCTTTCTGCTGCTTCGATTCCTTCCTGGCGAACTCAAGCTGGCCTGCTCGTCTGGTCCTCGTACCATGGGTTGAATCACCGAGCGCAAGCGGATGGTGGAGGCGCTGATCAGGCGGACGCGGCAGCTCGACGCCCTCCGGGCGGTCAGCGCCGAGATCACCCGCGAGCTGGACCTCCCGACCCTCCTGCGGCTCATCGTCCGGCGGGCGGCGGAACTGGTTGGCGCCGCCTCGGGCACGGTCTTCCTGTGGGACGAACGGGACCAGGTGCTCGTCCCGGAGGCCTGGCACGGCTTCGGCGAGTGGCGGAAGGGGGTGCGGCTGCAGCTCGGGGAGGCGGTGGCGGGCACGGTGGCCGAGTGGCGGCGGGGGATGATCGTAAACGACTACCGGATAGCCCCCTATGCCCACACCCCCACGCTGGAGCGCACCGGGATTACC
>JACQXP010000108.1 GCA_016208645.1 Candidatus Methylomirabilota bacterium
GGGCGTCAGGCCCGGCGCGCCTCGCGGCACTTCTCCCAGACCAGGCGGCAGGCGTGGTGGAGCGCCTCGGCCGGATACGCGACCGACAGGGGCGAGGCGGCCGCGCCGGTTTCCAGCAGGCGGATCGCCTCGGAAAATTCCCGCTCGGCCTTGCGTCGCTGCCCGCAGACCGCGTACACCTGACCCAGGTGGTAGCGGGCCAGGGCGGAGGCTGGCTCGAGATACAGTGCGCGCCGGAAGGCCGCCTGGGATTCCTCGTGCCGGCCCTCCTCCCTGGCGGCGAGTCCCTCCAGCAGGTGGGCATCCGGACACAGCGGGTCCAGGGCCAGGGCGCGCTGCGCGAGATCCACGGCCGGCCCGCGCCGACCACCACTGAGGTACAGATACGCGAGGACCACTAGGGGGACCGCCCCGGCGCCCTGACCGTCCAGGCTCGCCTCCAGAATGGCCGTCGCTCCCGGGGCATCGCCGGCCCGCAGGGCCTCCAGGGCTTTGTCGAGCCCCGAGGAAGCCCGGGGGATCGGCGGGGCAACCCGCCGGGGTTGGCGGCGCGGCCGCCGGGACGGCGAGCGGGCCGGCGAGAGGGAAGTGGTCTCCCGCACTGGAGGTCGCGCTTCCTGGACGGGGACCGGCCGGCGCCGCCGGTAGTAAAACCCCCCGCCCCACTCCGCCAGCTCGAAGTCGGTGCTCAACTGCCAGAGGGTCTCTGACGGTCCCAGGAAGAGGGCACCGCCGGGGGGGAGGCAATCGGCAAACGTTCGCACGATCCGCCGGACGGATTCCGGCGTGAAGTAGATGATGACGTTCCGGCAGAACACCACATCGCAGCCGGCGAAGCGGACGGTGGGAAACGGCTCGCGGATCAGGTTGAGGTGTTCGAACCGGACGACCTGGCGAAGCGCTTCGCCCACCAGGAACTGGTCCTTGACCCTCTCGAAGTAGCGGTCCAGGAGGGGTTGCGGCACCTGGCGCACGGCCCGCTGGCCGTAGCGGCCGACTCGTGCGGCCCCCAGAGCCGCCTCGCTCAGATCGGTGCCCACCACCTCGGCAGAGTGCACTCCCGCTTCCAGCAGGCTGAGCCCGATCGAGTAGGCCTCCTCGCCGGTGGCGCAGCCGGCGCTCCAGACGCGGATGGGCCGGCCGCCGGCATGCAGCCGGACCTCGTGCAGCACCGGGCCCGCCAGCGCCTGGAAGTGCTCCGGGTTTCGGAAGAAGGAGGTCTCCTGGATGGTCACAAGGTCGAGCAGGCGCTGGCGCTCCGCCTCGCCTCCCTCGCCATGCAGCCGTTCCAGGTAGACGCCGAAGCTCCCATCCCCGCAGGCCAGGGCCCGCGTCCGCACGGCCAGCCGGAGCGCCTCGCGCCGGCTCTCGTCGAATTTCAGACCGGCCGCGTCGCGCAGCAGGTCGCGGAAGGCCTCGTATTCCTCCTCGGCGAAGGCGGCCAGGCTCTTCATGGGACGGATCGGCGAGCCAGTTGGATCAGGCGCTCGGCGATGCCGGACGGCGGCAGGACGTCCTGGGCCGCGCCCAGCTCAATGGCGGCCTTGGGCATGCCGAAGACGGCGCAGCTCTCCTCATCCTGGGCGATGGTGGAGCCGCCCGCATCCCGGATCGCCCGGAGACCCTCCGCCCCGTCCCGGCCCATTCCCGTCAGGAGGACGCCGATGGCGGCCTCCCCATAGATCGCGGCCACGGAGTGCAGGAGGACATCGGCCGAGGGGCGGTGGCCGCCCACCGGCAAGGCCTGGCGCAGGCGGGCCCGGCCCCCCTGCTGCACGACCAGGTGCGCCCCCTCCGGGGCCATGAGGGCCAGCCCCGGCTTGACCAGGTCCCCCTCGCAGGCGAGCTGGATGGAAAGACGAACCTCCCGGCTCAACCATTCCACCAGGCCCGGCATGAAGCCCTCGCTCATGTGCTGGACGATGAGGAGGCCCATGGGGAAATCGGCCGGCAGGCGTTTGAGAATCTGGCTCAGGACGCCGGGCCCCCCCGTGGAGACCCCGATGCCGACCACCCGGTGGACCTTCTCCTGGCCGTCGGCCCGGACCCGACCCGGGAGGTGTCGGCTCCGGCCCTTGAGGTGGGTGATCACCCGGACGCCCGCCAGCAGCTTGACCTTCTCCACCAGCCTGGCCCCCAGGTCCTCCCAGCACTTGTCTGGGAGCGGCGTGGGTTTCTCCATCACCTCCAGGGCCCCGACGGCGAGGGCCTCCATGGTGATCTGGACGCCACGCCGATCGCGGGCCGAGGTGACGATGAGGATCGGCGTGGGCCGGTAGGCCATGATCTTCTCCGTGGCCTCCAGGCCGTCCATGCCGGGCATATTGATGTCCATCGTGATCAGGTCCGGCTTCAGTTGAAACGCCTTCTCCGCCGCCTCCTTGCCGTCGCTGGCGTAGCCGATGACCTGGATCGCTGGGTCGGCCTCGAGGATTGTCCCCAGGACCTGGCGGACCAGGGGCGAGTCGTCCACGATCAGCACCCGGATGGGCACGCCGGCACCTGTCACTTCTCGCTCCACGCCCCCGCCCCGATGAGTCGCTGGATGGTCTCCAGCAGGCTGGCCTGGTTGAAGCTCGCCTTCAGGATGTAGGCGTCGGCGCCCAGCTCCATGCCCCGGCGCTTGTCCTCGGCCTTCTCGCGGTTCGTGACGACGATGACCGGGAGGCCGCGGGTGCGCTCCTGGGCCCGGATCCGCCCCAGAAGCTCGAACCCGTCCATCCGGGGCATCTCGATGTCGGTGATGATCAGGTCGAAGTCCCCGGTGCCCAGCTTCTCCAGGGCATCCACGCCGTCCACGGCGGCCTCCACCTGGAAGCCCGCCGACTCCAGGATGGTCCGCTCCAGGTCCCGGGCGATGAGGGAATCCTCGACCACCAGGAGCCGCGCGGGCGTCGCGGCCGGGGCCGCGGGCCTCCCCGGGGCGGCCACCGGCGCCCCGCGGGCCACCCGGATCAGTGTGCCGGGATCCAGGATGAGGACCACCTCTCCGCTCCCCAGGACCGTCGCGCCGGCCACGACATCCACCTTCCCCAGGAACGGCCCGAGTTCCTTCAACACCACCTCGCCCTCATCCAGGACCTCGTCCACGAGGAAGCCCACCCTGCGGGTCCCGGCCCGCAGCAGGACGGCGGTCACGGCGCCCCCCTCCGCCCGGTCGCAGGGGACCCCCAGGAGGCCCGCCAGTTCCACCAGGGGGATCGTCTCGCCCTCCAGGCGCGCGGCCCGGCGGCCCTCGAGGCTCTGGAGCTCTTCCGGCTGAAAGCGGGCCACCCGCTCCACGGCCGAGGCCGGCAGCGCGTAGGTTACGTCGCCGCTGCGGACGAGGAGTGCGGGGAGCATGGCCAGGCTCAGGGGCAGATCCAGGGTGACGCGCGTCCCTCGCCCCGGCGTGCTGTCCACGCTCACGGAGCCTCGCATGCGCTCCAGCACCGTCTGCACGACCTCCATGCCCACGCCCCGCCCCGACACGTCGGTGATGAGACGGCTCGTGCTGAAGCCGGGGCGGAAGATGAGCCCCAGCGCGTCCGCGTCGGAGAGCGCCTCCGCCGCTTCTGGTCGCAGCATCCCCCTCCGGATCGCCGTATCCCGGAGGACCGCTGGATCAATCCCTGCCCCGTCGTCCTCGACCTCGACGACCACCCGGTTGCCCTTCTCCCAGGCCCGGATGGCGAGGCGGCCCCGGGCCGGCTTTCCCGCCGCCTGGCGGACGGCCGGCGCCTCCAGACCGTGGTCCAGCGCGTTCCGGATCAGGTGGAGGAGCGGCTCTCCCAAGGCCTCGATGATGCGCCGGTCCAGCTCCACCTCGCCACCGGTGATGGAGAGCTCCACCTCCTTGCCGAACTCGCGCGCCAGGTCGCGCACCGCGCGCGGGAAGGTCTCGAAGACGACGCCCAGGGACTGCATCCGGATCCCCAGGACCTGGTGCCGCAGCTCGGTCGCCAGAAGATCGTGCTGGATTCGAACCTCTTCCAGCTCCTCCCACGCCCGCTGCAGCGCGTCCCGGAGATCCCGGTTCCAGTTCTCGACCTGCCGGATCGCCTCCACGGCCCGCTCGCCCGTCGCCGCCTGCGCCAGCACCTCGCGAAGTCCCGCCCAGTGCCGGAGCCCGACCCGGCCCAGCGCCAGGGCCTCCTGCAAGCCCCGTCGCGCCCCGGCGGCCCGCATCCGTCCGACCGCCATCTCCACGGCGAAGTTGGCGAGCCGGTCGAGCTTCTCCAGGCCCACCCGGATGGTGCCCCCGATCACCTCGGGTCCCCGACGTTCTCCAGGCTCCGGTTTCTGCCCTTCCCCTGGACTCAGGGGGACCGCCTCGGGCGGCGCAGCCGTCGCCTCCCGCGCCGCGGCCCCGAGCCGATGGAGGAGCCCGTCCACGTCCGTCTCGTCATCTCCCCGCGCGACCCCATCCACCAGCTCGCTCAGGGAGTCCAGCGCCTCGAAGAACAGGTCGGCCAGGTCCCCGGCGATGGGCCGCTCCTTTTCCTCGACGGCCACCAGGACATCCTCCATCCGGTGGGCCAGGCTGCCGATCTTCCCCAGCCCCATCATCTTGGACGCACCCTTCAGGGTGTGCGCGTCTCGGAGGACTGAGCGGAAAGCCTCCCGGTCCTCGGGCCGTGCCTCCAGGGCCAGGAGCCCCTGGTTCATTCGGCCGATCCACTCCCGGGCCTCGGTGATGAAGGTCGGGAGGAAAGCGGCCGGGTCGAAGCCCTTGGCCATCTTACCCCACCTGGAAGGCGCTCACCCGCGCCTTCAACTCGTCGGCCAGTTGGTTCAGCTCGGCGGCCGCCACCGAGGACTGCTTCATGCCGGCGGCCGTCTGCTTGATCACCTCGGCCAGCTCCCGCATGCTGGCCACGATCTGGTCGGAGGCGGTGCGCTGCTGCTGGGTGGCCACGCTGATCTGCTTGGCGGCCTGGGCCGTGCGGTCCACCTTCCCCAGGATCTCCTCCAGGGCCTCCCCGGCCCGCTCGGCCCGGGCGGCCACCCCCTCCGCCTCCTTCAGCCCCTGCTCCGTGGCCAGGACCGAGCTGTTGGTGGCCCCCTGGATCTCGCCGATGAGGGCCCGGATCTCCTCGGTGGAGGCCCGGGTCCGCTCGGCCAGGCGCCGCACCTCGGCCGCGACGACGGCGAAGCGCTTGCCGTGCTCGCCCGCGGCGGCCGACTCGATGGCGGCGTTGAGCGCCAGGAGGTGGATCTCGCCGGCGATCTCCTTGATGAGGGTCAGGACCTCGCCGATCTGCTGGGAGCGCTCCCCCAGGGCCAGGGTCTTCCGGGCGATCTCCTCGACCCGGGCCCGGATCCCCTCCATGGCCCGGAGGGCCTCCTCCACCGCGGCCGCCCCCGCCTGGGCCGAGTGGGCCGTCTCGGCCGCGACCCCCTCCACGGCCCGGGCGTTCTCGGCGATCTGGGCGGCCGTGCCGCTCAGCTCCTCCAGGGTGGCCGTCACCTCGCCCACGGCGGCCGCCTGCTGGGCGGAGCCGGAGGCGTGCTGCTCGCTGGCCGCCAGGATCTCGGCGCTGGCGGAGCTCACCTGGAGGCCGGCCCGCTGCACCTCCCCCACGAGCGCCCGGAGGGAGGCCACCATCTGGTTGAAGGCGGCCGCCAGGCGGCCCATCTCGTCCTCACCCGTCGGCGCCTCCACCGTCAGCGTGCCGGTCGAGGCCGCCGAGACGACCTGGAGGAGATGGGAGATCTGCTGCTCCAGCCGGGCCTTGATCTCCCGCTCCCGCTCCACCATCGCCTGGAGCCGCTCGGCCATGGCGTTGAAATGATCGCCCAAGGCGCCGATCTCGTCCCGCACCGTGAGGGCCACCCGTTCCGTGAGGTCCCCCGCCGCCAGGCGCTGGGTGGCGGTGGCGATCTGGTGGAGGGGGGCGATGGCGACCCGGGTGAACACGAGGGCCACGAGGGTGACGAGGAGGGCGAGGCCGCCGGCCGCCCCCAGGAGGATGAAGCGGGTCCCCTGCTGGAGGGCCTGCTCCACCTTGCCGAGGGAGAGGCCCAGGGTGACGGTCCCCAGGGTCTCGCCCCCCACCTGGACGGGCTGCTCCAGGCTGAGGTGGGCCGGCAGGCTCTGCGGGCGGGCCTTGACCTCGGCCACGGCCTGCCCCGCCTTGTCCTTGACCGCGGCGAAGACGACATCCTCGTCCCGGTCGAACTGGACCTGGAAGGGGGCGAGGAGGGTCATGTCGTTGGTGAAGAGGGCCCCGCCGCTGGCCTGGGCGAGCAGCCGGAGCTGCACGGTGCCCCGCTCCCGGAGGAGCTGCGTGAGGTGCTGCCGCTCCAGGGTGTGGGTGGCGAAGGCGAGGAGCCCCATGACGACGGCCACCCCGCCCGCCACCGCCAGGCTGAACTTCACGCGGAGTCCCATGGCGCCTCCTACTTGCCCGGAAGGGCCTGCTGGGCCCGGATGACTTTCTCCCCGTCGCCGCTCAGGACGAAATCCACGAAGCTCTGCGCCAACGGCTTGGGCTTGGCCGGCAGGGCGAAGAAGAAGTTGCGGACGAGCTTGTAGGTGCCCTTGGCGACGTTCTCCCCGCTCGGCTCCACCCCATTCAGGCTCAGGGGGACGATCCGCCCTTCGCTCCGCCCCACCTCGATCATCGTCGTGTAGCCGAAGGTCCCCTCCTTGGTGGCCAGGGCCTGGACCATGTCGCCGGCCTTGAGCATCATGAGAACCGTCTCCGACTCCTTGAGGTTCTTGAAGCACTCGATCTGTGCCCGGAGGATCTGTGGATCGGACTCGGCTGCGGGCCGGGTCAGGGGGAAGAGGGGGCGGTCCGGCCCCCCCACCTCGCGCCAGTTCTTCACCTTGCCGGCGTAGATGCCGCAGACCTGGTCGGAGGTGATGTTTTTCACGGGCACGCTCTTGTTCACGGCAAAGACGACGCGCACCCGGGCAAACTCCTTGAGCTGAAGCCCCTGGGCCGTCTCCTCGGCCGTCAGGGTGCGGCTGGTCAGGGCGATGTCCAGCTTCCCCTGCTGGAGCGACTTGATTCCGGCCCCACTGGATGTGGGCGCCTGGACTTCGACGGTCCCCCCCTTCGACTTGGTCCCGAAGGCCTTGACCAGCTCCTGGGCGAGGGGCGTCATGCCGCTGGCCCCGCCGATGGTGATCTTCTCACCGGCCCCGGCCGGGGCCGCAAGGAGAACTGCCAGGGCCGATACCGCGGTGATCACGAAAACTCTCCGTCCCATTTATCCCTCCTCCTGGCCGGCCCGGTCGCCGGCCCCTGTCTTCGTTCCACACAGCGTTGCCGCATCCAGCAGCAGCAGGACCTCGGTCCCCACCTTGCCGACAGCCCAGATCCGTTCGTCCGGCAGGGCCCCCGCGATGAGCGGCGGGAGCGCCGCCAAGTCGTTCGAGGAGAGAGGAACGAGATCGAGAACCTCGTCCACCGGCAGGACCGCTCCGGGGCGAAGGAGCAGGCACCGCTCCGGGCCGGATTCGGCGGGGGCCACCCCGAGAATGCGCGCCGGATCCAGGAGCGGACCGTCGGGGACCTCTTCGGGCCTGGCGATCCGCTCCACCTGCCCCGCCTCGATCCCCCAGAGGATCCCGCCCAGGCGGAAGCAGAGGATCTCCAGCGCGAGGGGATCGGCCATCATTCCCGCCGGTGGAGGAGGGCCTCCACGTCCAGGACGCCGACCAGCCGGTCCCCATGGGCGACCTGACCCTGGAGGTACTGCGCCTGTCCTTCGGGAAGCGTGGCGAGGGGCGGCTCGAGGGTGCCCCGCACCTCGATGGCATCCTCCACGCTGTCCGCCAGGAAGCCGGCCGCCATCCCCGGACCCTTGACGACGACGATGCGCCCCTCGGAGGTGGAGGCTCCTTCGCCAAGCCCCAGGAGCCGCTTCGGGTCAAGAACAGGGAGGATCTCCCCCCGGAGGTTCATCACTCCGAGGATGTGCTCTGGAATGGAGGGGACCGGCGTGATGGGGGCTGGCTTCACGACCTCGCGGACGCGATCGAGCGGAAACCCGTAGCTCTCCCCGCCCAGGGCGACGAGCAAGAGGTGGATCACCACTCCTTCCCGTGCCTCCTGGGCCTGAGCCGTCTCAGCCGCCTGCCGGAGAAGGGCGGCCCGCCGCTCGGCCCAGGACGTCTCTTCGCTTGCCACCATATCCTTCACGAAAATCGCCCCGGCTGCGATCGGGACTGGCGCACGGGCCGCCAGGTTGACGTTCGGGGGACCGCGCAATTCGTATCGGATTCGGGATATATACTGGACCTCGGCGCCAGGATCAAGCGATATTTCGCGCCGGCTGGCGCGGCGCGCGGGCCCGCGTGCGAGAAACCCCTTGACGCGCCGTGGGCGATCCCCCTAGGCTTCCACCCCGCGCGGCCTGGCCTGGCCCGGATTATTCGCGAAGGTGACACCCGGGAAGGAGGTCTCACGTGCAGATCAAGCTGTTCGACAAGAAGCTGGTGGATCTCGCCCACCTGGAGGCGGAGATCAATCAGTGGCTGGCGGCCAACCCGAAGCTGGTGACCATCCAGCGGGACTTTTACGTGTATCACAACCACACGACGCGCGAGGAGAGCGTGCTGGTCGTCATGTGCTACGAACCGAAGAGCAGCCTCTAGCGATGGAAAGCGGCGGCGGGAGAGCCGAAGGAGGACCTCAGTCGATCAGGGGAGAACCGGGGCGGAGGAGCAGCGGTGATCCCTCCATCCCTTGGGACCATTCCGCGGCGGCGCCCTCCTGGAGGACCGTCACGTTCATCGTGTTCCTGTGCACGCTCTGGGGCGGGAACATGGTGGCCATGAAGGTTGGACTCCGGGGCGTGCCGCCCATGGCCACTGCCGGCTTCCGCTTCCTGCTGGCCACCATCTCCATCGTCCTCTTCGCCCGGGTCCGCCGGGTGTCCCTCGCCGTGGAACCGGGCCTGTGGCCGCATCTCCTGGCCCTGGGCGCGTTGTTCGTCGTGCAGCACGGTATCTTTTTTCTCGGGCTGAACCTCACCTCCGCCAGCCGGTCCGCCGTCTTCATGTTCACCCAGCCGGTGTACACCGTCCTCCTGGCCCACTTCCTGGTGCCCGGAGAGCGCCTGACGCCTGCCCGCGCCGGCGGGATCCTGCTCTCGTTCCTGGGGCTCCTGGTGGTCTTCGGCGAGCGCCTGGGCGGCGGGAATTGGGGGACGCTCCTGGGAGACGGCCTGGTCTCGGCGGCAGCGGTCGGATGGGCCCTGCAGAGCATCTACATGAAGCATCTGGTCTCCCGGACGGAGCCCTTCGTCCTGACGCTGTACCAGATGCTGATCGCGCTCCCCTGGTTCTTCCTGGCCAACTGGCTCTTCGAGCCCCGGCTGATCTATTATGTGGATGTCCGGATCGCCCTGGCCTTCCTCTATCACGGGTCCCTGATCGCCGGGCTCACCTTCGTGGCCTGGACCACGCTCCTGCGGCGGCTCCAGGTCGGCCAGCTCTCCGCCTTCATCTTCCTCACGCCGATCTCCGGGGTCCTGCTGAGCCGAATACTCCTGGGTGATCCGATCACGCCCGGGCTGGTGGCCGGACTCGTCCTGGTGGCCGCCGGCATCGCCGTGGTCAACCGGCGCCCCGAAACGGGGCGCCGGAATTTCAAATGAAAAACTGACAACGGACAACCGGCCATCCGACATTGACCGGTTTTCAGTTGTCCGTTGTCAGTTTTCAGTTGGAGATGGTCGGTTGTCAGTTGTCGGTTTTCAATTGGTTCTATTGGCGTAAGCGAGGATCGAGGGCGTCCCGGAGTCCTTCCCCCAGGAGGTTGTAGGCCAGGACCGTCAGCAGGATGGCCAGGCCGGGGAAGACCGAGAGCCACCAGGCGATCTCGATGTTGGCTTTCCCCTCGATGAGGATGTTCCCCCAGCTCGGCGTCGGCGGCTGGACCCCCAGGCCAAGGAAGGAGAGGCCCGACTCGGCCAGGATGGCGCCGGCCACCCCCAGCGTGGCGGAGACCAGGACGGGGACCAGGGCATTGGGGAGGATGTGGCGGAACATGATCCGGGGATCGCGCGCACCCAGGGCGCGGGCGCTCAGGACGAATTCCCGCTCCTTCAGGCTCAGGATCTCGCCCCGGACCAGCCGGGCGAGGCCCATCCACCCGGTGAGTCCGATGACGGCCATGATGACCCAGATGCTGGGGCGCAGCAGGGCGATCAAGGTGAGCAGGAGGAACAGGCGCGGGAAGTTGAGCATGAGGTCCACGAACCGCATGAGCACTTCGTCCACCCGGCCCCCGTAATAGGCCGCCACCGTGCCGAAGAGCGTCCCCACCACCACGGCGATCCCGACGGAGACGAACCCCACCGCCATGGAGATGCGCGCCCCGTACAGCATCCGGCTCAGGACGTCGCGGCCGATCTGGTCGGTCCCCAGCCAGTGGGCCGGGCCGGGCGGCATCAGGATCTGCGTCACATCGTAGGCGCCGGGATCGTAGGGGGCCAGCACCGAGGCGAGCAGGGCGGCGACCGTCATGACCAGGACCACGGCCCCGCCGCAGACCGCCAGTTGGTTCCTGCGGAACTGCCGCCAGAAGAAGCCTCGCCGGAGCGCCGGGCGTCCCGTGGACGGGATCCCCTCCTCCAGGATCTGCCCGGTCCGCTTGACTCTCCTGAGTCCCGACATGCTAGCGCGCCTCCCGTCCGGACACCCGGATTCGCGGGTCCACCAGGCCATAGGAGACGTCGGCCAGGATGTTGCCCAAAAGCGACAGGCTGGCGCCGATGACGACCAGGGCCATGAGCACCGGCTCGTCCCGGGAGAAGGCGCTCTGGACGAAGAGCTGCCCCATGCCGGGGATGGCGAACACCGTCTCGATGAACACGCTGCCGCCGAGGAGGCCCGGGAGCATCAACCCCAAGAGCGTGACCACGGGGATGACCGCGTTGCGCACCGCGTGCTTGTAGATCACCTCCCCCTCGGGCAGGCCCTTGGCCCGCGCCGTGCGGATGTAGTCCTGGCGGATGACCTCCAGGAGGCTTCCCCGCATGAGGCGCGACAGGTAGGCCAGGCCGCCGAAGGAGGCCACCAGGACGGGCAGGATGAGGTGCGAGAGGACGTCCCAGGCCTGCGCCCAGACATCCAGATACTCGAAGTTCAGGGACCGGAGACCCGACATGGGCAGCCAGCCCAGTTGCACGCCGAACAGGATCATCATGAGCAGCGCGAGCCAGAAGTCCGGCGTGGCGAACCCAACGAACACGAACAGGGTCATGGACTTGTCGAAGGCGGAGTACTGGCGGGTGGCGGAGAGGATGCCCAAAGGCACGGCCACGAAAAAGATGATGAGCAGTTCCAGGAGGTTCAGGCCCAGCGTGATGGGGATCCGCTCGGTGATCTTGTCCAACACCGGGCGCCCGTCGGGCATGTACGAGCGGCCGAAGTCCAGGCGGACGACCCGCCACAGCCAGCGTCCGAACTGCACGTGGAGCGGCTGGTCCAGCCCGTACAGTTGCCGCAGGGTCTCCCGCTGGGCGCCCGTGGCGCGCGCCTGCAGATCCTGCTGGATGATGGTGGGCTCACCCGGCGCCAGCTTCAGCATGAGGAAGGACAGGCACAGGATCCCCAAGAGGAGCGGGATGGAGATGAAGAGCCGCCGGATCAGGTAGGCCAGCATCGAGCGTCCTCAGTGCTTGATTTCATAAGTCCGCATCGGGTCTTACCCTATGAAATCAAGCACTCAGCGCGTGTACCGCTGGAGGTTCGCGGGCACGTACCACTTGGTGAAGTTGTAGCTGATCCCGGCCGGTGCGGGCTCGATGCCCCGCACCCGGGCGGAGACCACGGGCAGGGCGTCCGGGACGTACAGGAAGACCACCGGCTGCTCCTCCGCCAGGACGTCCTGGAGCTCCCCGTAGATGGCCTTGCGCTTCGCCTCGTCGAAGGTCCGCCGCCCGGCCTCCAGCAGGGCGTCCACCTTGGGGTTCTTGTACGAGATGTGGTTCAACTCGTCCGGCCCCGTCTTGCTGGAGTGCCAGATGTCGTACTGGTCCGGGTCCATGCCCAGGCCCCAGCCCAGGATGATGGCCTCGAAATTCTTCTTGCGGATGAAGGTGTTGATGAAGGCCGCCCACTCCACCACGTGGATCTGCACGTCGATCCCCACGGCCCGGAGGCGCCGCTGGACGATCTCGGCCGTCTGCTGACGCACCAGGTTCCCCTGGTTGGTCCGGATGGTGAAGCGGAAGGGCTGGCCGTCCTTGTCCAGGAGGCCGTCCCCGTCGGTGTCCTTCCACCCCGCCTCGGCCAGCAGGGCCTTGGCCCGCTCCGGGTCGAAGGGATAGGTCTTCACGTGCTCCTTGTACCACCAGGTCCCCGGCTTGTAGGGCCCCACGGCCGGGCGACCCAGGCCCAAAAGCACCCCCTCGATGATCTCCGGCTTGTTGATGGCGGAGGCCATCGCCTGGCGCACCCGCTTGTCCTGGAAGCGGGGGTCCAGCAGGTTGAATCCCAGGTAGGCGTAGGCGTTGGCCAGGTACCGGTACCGGTTGAAGGCCTTGCGGAAGGCCGGGTAGTCGGTCTGCCGCCGGTACTGGATTGGCGAGAGGCCGGCCATGTCAATGTTCCTGGCCTTCAGCTCCAGGAAGATGGTGGACTGGTCGGGGATGATCCGGTAGACGACCCGCTTGATGTACGGGCGGCCCTCGAAGTAGTCGGGGTTCGCCTCCAGGACGACCTTCTCCCCGGTCTTCCACTCCCGGAACCGGTAGGGGCCGCTGCCGACGGGGTGCCGGTTCTGCGGCGTCGTCCGGAGGTCCACGCCCGCCTTCCAGGGGCCCTCCAGGATGTGGCGGGGGAGGATCCAGATGCCCCAGGACAAGAGGCCCGGCGCGTACGGCTTCTCGTAGGTCACCCGGTAGGTGTGGCGATCCACCACCTCGGCGCGCCGGATCTGGCGGAAGGATTCGGCGTAGGCCGTCGGCGTCTTGGGGTCGATCATGTAGCGATAGGTGAAGTCCACGTCCTCCGCGGTGACCTCCACCCCGTCGTGCCACTTGACGCCTTTCCGGAGGTGGAAGGTGATGGTCAGCTCGTCCCGGGAGATCTCCCATCGCTCGGCCAGTTCTCCCTCCAGCCGCAGCTCCTTGTCGGTGCGGACCAGGTTGGCGTAGATCAGGTTGCCGATCTCGTGGGAGGCCGAGTCGCTGGTGATGTTGGGGATGAGGCCGCTGATGTCGCCGATGGAGGCCTCGACGAGGGTGTCGCCGTAGGCCGGTCCCCCCTCCCCGGCGGCCGGCTCGGCGGCCGGCTCCGAGCGGGCGCAGGCGCCCAGGGGGAGCAGGGCCAACAGCACTAGGAGCGGGAGAAGCCCCGGCGCGGACGGAGACTTCGGGCGCGGCCGACGCGATCCGGTCACTATGGCTTCTGGGGCCCCGGGACGGCGGGGGCGGCCGGGGCGGATGGCGCCGGCTGCGGGCGATCCTCGCCGACGACCGTGGAGGTCCCGCGCTGCGAGGCCAGGATGGTCAACGTGAGCGAGGTCAGCATGAACAGGATGGCCAGGGCGCTGGTCAGCTTCGACAGGAACGTGGCGGCCCCGCGGCCCCCGAAGACCGTCTGGCTCGAGCCGCCGCCGAAGGCGGCGCCGATGTCCGCCCCCTTGCCGCTCTGGAGCAGCACGATCAGGATCAGGCCCAGGGTCACCAGGAGATGGAGAATCGAGAGCGCAATATACACGGTCAACTCCGTTCCAATGAAAAACCGACAACCGACAACTGACAATGAGCAATGACGGCTTGCCCGAGCCTGGTGGGGCGTTGGTTGGTCCGGCTGGGCTTCCGTTGTCCGTTTGCCATGGTCAGTTTGAGAGTTTTACATTGCCCCAAGGTTTGCAACCTCCCCACCGACGCAAGGGGGCCGGGCGTGCGCCTCCTGGGCCTGGGCCGGTGTCGCCGTGCGCCCGGTGCCGATGGCCCAGACCGGCTCGTAGGCGATCACCAGGCGCGGCGAGTGGAGGTGCCGGGCGAATCCGCCCCGGAGCTGCCGTTCCAGCACCGGCAGCGTCTGCCCCGCCTCCCGTTCTTGCAGCGTCTCGCCCAGGCAGCCGATGCAGGCGAGCCCGTGGGCCAGCACGGCCTCGATCTTCCGATCCACCGTGGCGTCGGTCTCGCCAAAGAACTGCCGGCGCTCCGAGTGGCCCACGATGACGTGGCTGCACCCGAGGTCGGCGAGCATCGGCACCGCCACCTCGCCGGTGTAGGCCCCCTCTTTCTCCCAGTGGCAGTCCTGGGCCCCGATGCCGATTCGCGAGCCGGACGCCGCCTCCAGCGCGGCCGGCAGCGCCGTGAAGGGGGGGCAGACCACCACGTCCACCTCGGCCGCATCGGCCACCAGGTCCCGCAGAGTCCGGATCGCCTGCGCGGCCTCGCGGGCCGTCCGGTACATCTTCCAGTTGCCGGCAATGATCGGAGTCCGCATCAGCTCTCCTGTGGGGTGGTGCACGATCCACTAATTGGCTTTAATCTTCCCCAACCCGAGCAAAGCCAGATCCAATGTAGAACGGACAACCGACAACGGACAACCGGTCATCGCGCCTTTCATTGATCGGTTGTCTGTTGTCAGTTTTTCATTTTCAATTGGCTCACTTCTTCTCGGTCAACGCCGCGACCCCCGGCAGCTCGATCCCCTCCAGGAACTCCAGCGAGGCGCCGCCGCCCGTGGAGATGTGGCTGATCTTGTCCGCCACCCCCGCCTGGGCCACCGCGGCTACCGAGTCGCCCCCGCCCACGATGGAGGTGGCCCCCGAGGCCGCGATGGCGCGCGCCACGGCGAAGGTGCCCTCGCGGAACGGGGCCAGCTCGAAGACCCCCATGGGGCCGTTCCAGACCACGGTCCTGGCGCCCCGGATCAGCTTGGTGAAGGCCTCGCGGGCCTTGGGACCGATGTCCAGCCCCATCCAGCCCGGCGGGATGGCGGTGCTGTCCGCCAGGCGCGTGGCCGCCGTGGCCTCCGCCCGCTCCGCGACCACGTGGTCCATGGGAAGCAGGAAGGTGATGCCCTTGGCCCGCGCTTCGTCCAGAATGGCCCGGGCCACGTCCAGCTTGTCCGTCTCCAAGAGCGACGCGCCGACCTCCATCCCCTGTGCCTTCAGGAAGGTGTAGGCCATCCCGCCGCCCACCAGCAGCACGTCCACCCTGCGCAGCAGGGTTCTCAGCACCCCGATCTTGTCCGAGACCTTGGCCCCTCCCAGGACGGCCACGAAGGGGCGGGCGGGATTCGTCACGGCGCGCCCGAGATACGTGAGCTCCCTGGCCATGAGGAACCCGCAGGCGGAGGTCGGCACGAACTTCGTCACCCCCACCGTGGAGGCGTGTGCCCGGTGCGCCGCACCGAAGGCGTCGTTCACGAAGACATCGCATAGCTCCGCCAGGGCCCGTCCCATCGCCTCGTCGTTCTTCTCGTCCCCGGCGTGGAAGCGGCAGTTCTCCAGCATCAGCGCCTGGCCCGGCCCGAGCCGGGCCACGGCCGCCTTCACCGCGTCCCCCATGCAGTCGGGCGCCATGGCCACCGGCGTCCCCAAGAGCTGGGACAGCCGCGCGGCCGCGGGCGCCAGGCTCAGGCTGGGGACCACCTTCCCCTTGGGCCGGCCCAGGTGCGAGATCAGCAGGACCTTGGCCCCTTGCCCCAGGGCATGGCGGATGGTGGGAAGCGCCGCCCGGATCCGGGTGTCGTCGGTCACCTCCTGCTTCGCGTCCAGCGGGACGTTGAAGTCCACGCGGATCAGGACCCGCTTGCCCGTGAGATCGAGATCGGCGATCGAGACTTTTGCCATGCTGACACCTCCGCTCGGTGTCCCCGCCACGCCCTGATCGCCCTCCCTCCGATCATCCGTGGGGAACTGCGATGCGTCGTCCCGCTACAGCCCCTTGGCGATGAACTTGATCAGATCACGCACCCGGCAGGAGTAGCCCCACTCGTTATCGTACCAGGCCAGGACCTTCACCAGGGTGCCGTCCATGACTGAGGTCGAGGGGCCGTCCACGATCGAGGAGAGCGCGTTGCCGTTGAAATCCACGGAGACCAGCGGCTCATCCGAGAAGCCCAGGATCCCCTGCAATTCCCCCTCGGCCGCCTTGCGCAGGGCGTTGTTGACCTCCTCCACGCTGGCGACCTTCTCCGTCTCCGCCACCAGGTCCACCAGGGAGACGTTGGGGGTCGGCACGCGGATGGCCAGCCCGTGCATCTTCCCCTTCAGCTCGGGCAGCACCAAGCCCACCGCCTTGGCCGCGCCCGTACTGGTGGGGATCATGGACATGGCCGCCGCCCGGGCCCGGCGCAGGTCCTTGTGGGGCAGGTCCAGGATCTGCTGGTCGTTGGTGTAGGCGTGGATCGTGGTCATGAAGCCATGCTTGATCCCGAAGGCCTTCAGGACCACCTTGGCCACCGGCGCCAGGCAGTTGGTGGTGCAGGAGGCGTTGGAGATGATGTGATGCTTCGCGGGGTCGTAGCGGGCCTCGTTCACGCCCAAGACGATGGTGATGTCCTCGTCCTTGGCCGGGGCCGAGATGACGACTTTTCGGGCGCCGGCCTCCAGGTGCTTGCCGGCGCCGGCGCGATCGGTGAAGCGGCCCGTGGACTCCACGACGATCTGGACCCCCAGGTCCTTCCAGGGCAGGGCGGCGGGGTCCTTGCTGGCGAAGACCTTGATCGTCCTGCCGTTCACCGCCAGGGCGTTGTCCTTGGCCTCCACCGTCCCCTTGAAGCCCCCGTGCACCGAGTCGTACTTCAGCAGGTGCGCCAGGGTCCGGGCGTCGGTGATGTCATTGACCGCCACGATCTCGATGGCCGGATCCTGGCAGGCCGCGCGGAAGAAGTTGCGGCCGATCCGACCGAAGCCATTGATGCCAACGCAGGTTGCCATACCGGACCTCCTTGCCATGATCTATGATACCCGACCCGCTTCCGCCGCGGGGTTCCGCACGCTCCAGAGCAGCGGCGATGCTAGAGCACGCTGGCAGAAATGTCAAAGGGTAACGGGGTAGCAGTTTCCGCTCGTCCAGCAGGGTGAACATGCGCGCTTCCCCGCGCGGGCCGGGGATGCCCCACTCATTCAACCCGCGCCAGGGTCAGGACACCGACATCAACGGCGCCCGCCCGCAGTAATACCCGCGCGCAGGCGTCGGCGGTGGCGCCCGTGGTGAACACGTCGTCCACCAGCAGGAGGCGCCGCCCCGCCACGCGGGAGGGGCTGGCCACGACGAAGGCGTCGCCCACGTTCCTGCGGCGGGCCGCGACGTCGCCCTGCTGGGGTGGCGTGGCCCGCATCCGGAGGAGCGCACGCCTGAGCACCGGGATCCCGTGGCGCCGTCCCACGGCCTGCGCCAGCACCTCGGCCTGGTTGAACCCGCGCCGCCAGCGCCGCGTCCAGTGGAGCGGCACCGGCACCAGCCCATCCCAGTCCGTCATGGACAGGCGGCGGGGAGCGTCCTCGGCCAGGACCCCCGCCAGGTGCCGCAACAGGGAAAAGCGCCGGCCGTGCTTCGCCAACAGGATCGCCGCACGGGCGACCCCCTCGTCCCGGTAGCGCAAGGCCGCCCGCGCCGTGCGGAAGTGGTCCCGCGTCTCCCGGCAGCGCTGGCACAGGGGGCGCTCCGCTCCGCCAACTCCGGCCGGGCCGGGAAAGGGCCAGCCGCAGCGCACGCAGCCCTCCGCCGGCATGCGCTCCAGGGCGCCCCAGCACCGCCCGCACAGCCCACTCACGTGGTCGAGGGCCAGGGGCTGCCGGCAGACGTGGCAGGGGGTGGGGAAGACCAGATGCAGGAAGGCGGCCAGGAGGTCGCGGGGGCCGAAGCGGCTCACCGGCCCCCCTCAGGGGGTGACCGTCCCGGACAGCGGCCCGTTCCCGCGGGCCCCCGCCAGGCAGCGGTCCACCTCCTGGAGCAGGACGCCCACGGAGGGGAAGCGTCGGGTGCGATCCTTCAGCATGGTCCGCAGGAGGATAGCGTCCAGCCAGACCGGGATCCGCGGATTCCGCTCGCGCGGGGACACGGGAGCCGTGTGGATGTGATGGTACAGGACGTCCCCCTCGACGAAGGGCGGCCGGCCCGTCACCATGTGGTAGAGCGTGCAGCCCAGGGCGTACTGATCCGACAGGGCCGAGATCTCCTCGCCCAGGATCTGCTCCGGCGCCATGTAGAAGGGGGTACCCCGCACCGAGGTCACCTTGGCCATGGCCTCGGTGACCACCGCCGCCAGGCCGAAATCCATGAGCCTGCGGCAGGGGCAGGGTCGGGACCTGCTCCAGGATCTCCTGGAGCGAGCGGCCCTCGACGTACTCCATGGCGATGTAGATCTCGTCGGCCGCCTGCCCGGCGTCGTAGATCGTGACGATGTTGGGGTGCTGGAGAGAGGCGGCGATGCGCGCCTCGCGCAGGAAATACTCCAGGGCCTTGGGATCCTCGCGGATGGCGTCGGGCAGCACCTTGTAGGCCACGGGGCGCTGCAGGAGCACATCCTCCGCGTGGTACACGATCCCCATGCCCCCCCGGCCCAGTTCCCGGATGAGGCGGTAGCGCGTGCGCGCGGGCGGGGCCACGACCTGCGTCGCCTCCCCGCCGGGCAGGACCGGGGTCGCCTGGGCCAGGCGGTCCCGCAGTTCGGCCACCCGGGCCTGGACGTCCCGGTAGCCGAGCTGCTCGGCCATCACTTTCTCGTAGAGGGCCAGGGCCTTCGGCAGGTCTCCCTGCCTCTCGTGGATCACGGCGAGCTGGTAGGTGGGATGGATGAAGTCCGGCGCGATGGCGCGCAGGGCGGCCGCCTTCTCGAACTTCTCCCGGGCCGGGCCATAGAGCTGCCGCTCCAGGAACAGGTCCCCCAGCGCGATCGTGGCCTCCAGGTACCGCTCGGACTCCGGGCTCACCTGCTGGAGGAGGGCCACCGCCTCGTCCGGGGCGTGGGCCTGGATCCAGAGGCACCCCGCCCCGAAGAAGTCGCCGGCCGCCTGCAGGGCCCTGGCCGCCTGTTCGATCGCCCCCGCCTCCTGGTAGTAACGGGCCGCCTCCTTCGGCTTCCCCAGCCGCTCCAGCGCGGCCGCGGCCTGGGCGGGCTCTCCCGCGGCCGCGTGCATCTCGGCGGCCCGCTCGTCATCCCCGTGGCGCCCGTACATCTGGGCCGCCTTGGCGTAGTCCCGGGCCCGCTCGTACATCTCCGCGGCCCGCCACCACGCCTGCCCGGCCTCGAACTCGCGGGCGGCGTCCCGCTCGCGCCCGTCGGCCACCAGTCGCTCCCCCTGCACGAGGTGAAGCCGGTCCTCCGCCCCCTGGGCCTGACAGGCCGCGGCGGCGCGATCGAACTGCCGATGGCGGAGGAAGATGTCCAGCCCGGTCTCCCAGTCGCCCGCCTGGCAGAAATACTCCGCCGCGTCCAGCTCCAACCCGTGCTCGCGCAGGACCGCCGCCGCCTTGGCCGGCTGCTGGCCCCGGACGTAGAGCTCGGCGCAGCGCCGCGCCAGGGCCTGCCTGGCGCGGGTGGCCTCCGCGGACAGCTCGACCCCCTGGCGCACGACCAGCCGGCGCAGGGCGCGCTCGAGGAGCTCGGCCGCCGGCGCCTGCTGGCCCAGCCTGGCCAGGAGCTCCCCGGCCCGGTCGAAGACCTCGTGCTTGGCGTACAGCCCCGCGGCCCGCTCCAGGTCCCCGGCCCGCTCGTAGGCCTCGGCGGCCTTGACCTCCTGCCCGGCCTTCTGGAGCAGGCCGGCCGCCCGGGCAGGATTCCCGAGCCGGAGGAACAGGTCGGCCGCCTTGGACGGCTCGTTCGCCTGCTCGTACAGTCGCGCCGCCTTGGCAATCTGGTTCAGCCGCTCCCAGGCGCCGGCCGCATCCGCCAGGGCCCGCCCGCGCTCGTATGACTCGGCCGCGCTCTCCCAGTCCTCGGCCGCCTCGAAGAACCGTCCTGCCTGCACGGGATCGCCCCGACGGGCAGCCCGCCGCGCCTCCCGGAGATTCTGGGACCGGGAGGGGGCTGCCACCGCCCCTCCCCCCGTCCGCCGCAGCAGCCGGGGCAGCCGCGAGAGGACCCACAGCGCCACGATCCCCCCGACCACATAGGCCCCGTACTGCAGCACCACGGGATTGTTGGCCACCACCTGGATCTCGGCCAGTCGTTGCCACAGTTCGTCGAGGAGCGAGCGTCCTGCGCCCTCCGCCTGGGCCCACGCCCGGCGGGCGACGACCAGCGTCCCCACCTGGAGCCAGAGCCAGGGGACGATTGCCGTGCCACGCTCACGGGAAGACGGGTGCGGAATGTCGGGAACCAGGGGAAGGCGGGTCATCGCGTCGAGGACAACCCCAGATGTTCGGGAATGCGGAGAGGAAGGTGACGGCATGCAGGCACGGGATCGGACGCGATCCCTGGGTCCGAGGGGAAGGGCCTGCCGGCCATTCGATCCGTGCACGCGGCATCCCCGAGAACCAACGCGCCGGCGGTCCGGACCCGCCACCGCGGATCGGGCGGCCCGACGCGGGGGGCGTGCGAGGTCAGCTCCTGGCCTTCGCCCGCTCCTCCTCTTCCTGGCATGCGATGCAGAGCCTGGCGAAGGGCAATGCTTCCAGGCGGCGTTCGCTGATCATCTCGCCGCACGACTCGCACCGGCCGTAGGTGTCCTGGCGGATCTTGGCCAGCGCCTCGTCCACCTGCCGGAGCATGCGGCGTTCCGCATCCCCGATGGAGAGCAGGAACTCCTTGGTGTAGGCGCTGCTGGCCTGATCGGCGATGTCCTGGATCCCATCGGTGCTGGTCTCCAGGCTGCCGACGTTGGACCCCCGGACCTCGCTGATCAATTCTTTGCGCTTGGCCAGCAGGCGCTGCTTGAATTTCTCCAGCTTGGGTCCCTTGAGCGGCATCCTCGTTCCCTCCCGTGGCTGGGCGATCAGGGCGGCGGCCCGCGCCATGGCCGTCAATCCAGCCGGGAATACAAATCCTCGCGGAAGCGATGCGGTCGCTGTGCCTCCGCGAGGTCGGTGTTGGTCACCGCGCGTCCGCCCCGTACCTGTCGGGCATCGCGGTCGCTCGGTTGATTATGCGCGGACCTTCGACGGCCCTCCCGGACAGGATCTGGATCCACGTCCCCTGGCCATCGGCCCCGGTCGGTCAGCCGACCAGTTGCTGCTTCGGGGCATCCGCCCAGAGACGCTCCAGGTCGTAGAATGCCCGGGTTTGGTCGGCGAAAATATGAACCACGACATTATGGTAGTCAAGCAAAATCCATTGCGCCTCGCCCACCCCTTCGCGATGCGACATCCGGACCTTCGCCCTGGCGAGTTGCTCCTCCACACGCTCTGCGATGGCCCGCACCTGGCGCGCCGAGTTGGCACTGGCGATCAGGAAGTGGTCGGTGAAGGTGCACACGCTGCGCAGGTCCAGGATGGCCAGGTAGCTGGGTTTCACCGTCGCCGCGGCATCGGCCGCCAGCTTCACGACTTCGGTCGAGTCGATGGCAGTCCCTCCGTCTTGTTGGCGATTCGGCAATTGGGCAATCCGGCACTCAGGGGTTCCGGGTTGCCGGGTACCCTCAGGGTGCGCCGGACTGCCAGATTGCCTAGGCGCGTGAGCGGCCGGGTCGCGGCCGCTGGTACAGCCGGTTCTTGGCCATGTAGGCCGCCACCGTGTCCGGCACCAGGTGGCGGATGCTCCGCCCCTCCTCCACCAACTGCCGGATCTCCCGGGAGGCGATGTCCAGCGACACCACCTCTACCAGGAGGACCTGGCGGGGCGTGAACTCCCGCTCCACCCCCTCGGGATCGATGTCGGCGATCTTCAGGTACCGGAAGGTGGGGTTCCCCAGGATCTTCCCCTGCTCGGGGGTGAGCAGCCGCTCCACCTCGTCGAGGCGCCAGCCTGGCCGCGCGGTCACGATGACCCGGGTCAGGCTGAGCAGCTCCCGCGCCTGCCGCCAGGCCGACATCCCCAGGAAGGCGTCCACCCCCACCACGAAGTAGAGCGTCGTCTCCGGCCCGGACATCTTCTGGAATTCCCGGACCGTCTCCACGGAGTAGGACGTCCCCGGTCGCTTTAGCTCGATGGAGGAGACCGTGAAATACGGCGTGAAGACCGTGGCCAGGGAGACCATCTCGTAGCGGTGGAGCGCCGAGGCGGCCACGGCCTCCTCCTTGTGGGGCGGACGGGCCGCCGGGACGAAGATGATCCGGTCCAGGCCGAAGGCCCAGTAGATCTCCTCGGCCGCCCGCAGGTGGCCCAGGTGGATCGGATCGAATGTCCCCCCCATGATGCCGAGGCGCATCGCGCTCCTGCGGCCGGACCCGGGGATTACCCCCGGGAGTCGCGGATCTGTCCCGCACCCAGGACGATGAACTTCTGACAGGTCAGCTCGGCCAGGCCCATGGGGCCGCGCGCGTGGAGCTTCTGCGTGCTGATCCCCATCTCGGCGCCCATCCCGAATTCGTACCCGTCGGTGAAGCGCGTCGAGGCGTTCACGAACACGGCGCCGGCATCCACCTCGCGCAGGAAGCGCATGGCGCGGCCGTGGTCGGCCGTGACGATGGCCTCCGCCAGCCCCGAGCCGTGCCGGGCGATGTGGGCCACCGCCTCCTCGAAGGAGTCCACCACCCGGATGGACAGGACGAGGTCGAGGTACTCCGTGTCCCAGTCCGCCTCCGTGGCGGGCTGGACACCCGGCGCCAGGGCCCGGGTCTTCGGACAGCCTCGCACCTCCACGCCGGCCTGCCGCAGGCGGGCGACCAGGCCCGGCAGGAAGCCCTCGGCCACCGCGGTGTGGACCAGGAGCGTCTCCATGGCGTTGCAGACCCCGGGGCGCTCGACCTTGGCGTTGTAGGCGATGTCCGCCGCCATGCCGAGGTCGGCCCCCGCATCCACGTAGGTGTGGCACAGGCCCTTGTCGTGGGCGATGACCGGGATGTGGGAGCCCTCCCGCACCATGCGGATCAACTCCTCCCCGCCGCGCGGGATGATCAGGTCGATCAGGCCGGAGAGCAGGAGCATCTCCTTCACCACCGCCCGGTCCGGCGTCGGCACCACGGCCAGGGAGGCCTCCGGCAGACCTGCCGACGCCACGGCCGCCGCCAGGATGCCGCCGATGGCGGCGTTGGTGCGGAGCGCCTCCCGCCCCCCGCGGAGGATGACGGCGTTGCCCGATTTCAGACAGAGGCCAGCGGCGTCGGCCGTCACGTTCGGCCGCGACTCGTAGATGATCCCGATTACGCCGAGGGGGACCCGCATGCGCCCGACCTGCAGGTCGTTGGGGCGCCGCCACATCCCCGTGATCTCGCCCACGGGATCCGGCAGGTCTGCGATCTGCCGGAGGCCCCGCGCCATCGCGTCCAGTCGCGGGGGCGTCAGGGTCAGGCGGTCCACGAACGCGCCGGGGTGGGCCTCCGCCCGGGCCACCGCCACGTCCTCGGCGCTCGCGGCCAGGATGCGCTCGCGGGAATCCAGGAGCCCCGCCGCCATGGCGCGGAGCGCCGCATTCTTGGCCTCCCCGGTGGCGCGGGCCAGCACCTGGCTGGCCGCCCGGGCGGCAGACGCCATGGCCCGGATATCAAACCCGCTCATGCGAAAACCCCGCTGAAACCGCAAATGGACGCAAATGAACGCCAATCAGGATGGAAGCAAACCAAGCTCGTTATTTTCTGGCTCTGGAAAATTTGCGTGTATTAGCGTTCATTGGCGGTTCCATCCGCGCCTTCCAGGATCACCAGGTTGTCCCGGTGCACGACCTCGTCGTACGGCTTGTGGCCGAGCACGGCGGCGATCTCGTGGGACTTGAGCCCCTTGATCTTCTCCACCTCGTCCCGGCTGTAGTTGGCCAGGCCCCGCGCGAATTCCCGGTCCTCGGCGTCCACCAGGCCGACCACGTCGCCGGCGCGGAAGCTCCGGCGCGTCGCGCGAATGCCCGAGGGAAGCAGGCTCTTCCCGCCGGAGACCAAGGCGCGCCTCGCCCCGGCGTCCACCACGATCCCCCCGCGGGGCACGCTGGCGAAGGCGAGCCAGCGCTTCCGGCTCTGCATGCGGCTGCGCGACGGGACGAAGAAGGTGCCCTCCTCCGCTCCCTGCAGGACCGCCTCCAGGACCCCCTCCTTCAGGCCGCTGGCCACCACCGTGGGGATGCCTGCCGTGGCGGCACGCCGGGCCGCCAGCACCTTGGAGCTCATGCCCCCGATGCTGGCCGCACTGCCGGCCTCTTCGGCGCAGAAGGAGGTCACGGCGTCCTGCGGGCGGACCAGCGGGATGAGTCGCGCGGACGGATCCCGGCGCGGGTCGGCGGTGAACAGCCCTTCGGTGTCGGTCAGGATCAGCAGGAGGTCCGCCTCGGCCAGGTTGGCCACCAGGGCCGAGAGGGTGTCGTTGTCCCCGAACTGGATCTCCTGGACGGCCACGCTGTCGTTCTCGTTGACGATGGGGACGATGTCCAGGCGCAGGAGCGTGAAGAGCGTGTTGCGGGCGTTCAGGTACCTCCCCCGGTGGCGAAGGTCCTCCCGGGTGAGGAGGATCTGGGCCACGCGTTGCCCGCGAGGCTGGAACGCCTCCTCGTAGGCGCGCATCAGGTGGCTCTGCCCGACGGCCGCCGTGGCCTGCTTGAGGGGCAGGTCGCGGGGCCGCTCCGTGAGGCCCAGGGCCTCCATCCCGGCCAGGATGGCCCCCGACGAGACCAGGATGACCTCCACCCCCCTCGCTCGCAGCCCCGCCAGGGCCGACGCCAACCCGGCGACCGTCGGCCGGTGCAGGCTGATCCCCCCGCGGGACAGCACCCCCGAGCCCACCTTCACGACGACCCGTTTGGGGTGGGCCAGCCATTCCCCGCGGTCAGCGGGAGGCGAGGCTTTGCGCGAGGTCACGGGACGTCCGTTGCGCTGCCCGAAGCGCGGTCGCGATCTCCTCCACCAGGGCCGGGATCCCCTCGCCCGTCAGGGCCGAGACGGGGACCAGGCGGATCCCGCGCGAGGCGCACAGGCTCTGAAGACGCGACAGCCCCTCGGCATGCGGGAGGTCAATCTTGTTGCCGGCCGCGATCCGCGGAAGCTGCAAGAGGGCGGGATCGTAGGCGGCCAGTTCCTGCTCGACCGTCCTGAGGGAGGCCACCGGGTCGCCGCCCGACCCGGAGACGTCCACGACGTGGACCAGCAGGCGGGTCCGCTCGATGTGGCGCAGGAAGCGGACGCCCAGCCCCGCGCCGGCCGCGGCCCCCTCGATGAGACCGGGGATATCGGCGACCACGAAGCCGCCGAAGGGGGGGACGTCCACCACGCCCAGGTTGGGGGTAAGGGTCGTGAAGGGGTAGGCGGCGATCTTGGGACGCGCGGCCGAGAAGGCCGCCAGGAGGGACGACTTCCCCGCGTTGGGCAGCCCCACCAGACCGACGTCCGCGATGAGCTTGAGTTCCAGGAGGATGGTCCGCCCCTCGCCGGGGGTTCCGGGCTCGGCGATGCGCGGGGCCTGACGGGTCGGAGTGGCGAAGTGGGCGTTGCCGCGGCCGCCCTTGCCGCCGCGGGCCACCACGGCGCGCTGGCCTTCCTCCGTGAGGTCCGCCAGGATCTCGCCCGTGTCCGCGTCGCGGATCACGGTGCCCAGGGGGACCTTGATGACGAGATCGCGGCCGGCCGCCCCGTGTTGTTGTTTCCCGCGCCCGTGTTCGCCGCGCTCGGCGCGGTAGAGTTGTTGATACCGCTGATCAATGAGGGTCTGGTAGGACCGGCTGGCCTCGATGGAGATGCTCCCCCCGTCCCCGCCGTCCCCGCCGTTGGGACCGCCGCGCGGGACGTGCTTCTCGCGGCGGAAGCTCACGCAGCCGCGACCGCCTCCTCCGGCCTGGACCACGATGCGGGCGGTGTCAACGAACATTTCGGATTTGCGATTTCGGATTTGGGATTTTCAATCCGCAATTCGACATCCGAAATCCGATATGAGGTCTAGGCGGCCGGCGTGACGGAGACGAATCGGTTGCCGCCCCGGTGCTCGATGACGACGGTCCCGCCCACCTTGGCGAAGAGCGTGTCATCCCCCCCGATGCCCACGTTCTTCCCGGGTTTGAACCTCGTCCCGCGCTGCCGGACGATGATGCTCCCCCCGCTGACCGACTGGCCGGCGGAGGCCTTCATCCCCAACCGACGGCCGGCGCTGTCCCGGCCGTTCCGCGAACTCCCGACGCCTTTCTTGTGTGCCATCGCTTCCTCTCTGCTCCGCACCTCCCCTCTCCCCTCGCGGGAGAGGGCGGGGTGAGGGGGGCCGTTACGCGATGATCTCGCCGATGCGTACCTGGGTCACCTCCTGGCGGTGGCCCGTCTTGCGGCGGTACTTCTTGCGCTTCTTGAACTTGAAGACGTCGATCTTCTCGCCCCGGGTCTGCGCCACGATCTTCGAAAGCACCTTTGCGCCGGACAGGGTAGGCTTCCCGACCTTCACCGTGGTTCCGTCCGAGACCATGAGGACCCGATCCAGCTCCACCTGGCTGCCCACATCCCCCGGGATGCGTTCCAGCGCCACGACGGCCCCGGGCTCGACCCGGTATTGCTTTCCACCCGATTCGATGATGGCGTACACGGGCGCTCCTTCCCTTCGCTGTCACATTCTGGCGTGAACACGAAGCCGTTTATAAATTCGAAATCCCTGCCTGCGCCGCGGCCGGCGCCTGTCTGCCGTGTCCGGCACAGGCAGGCGGCAGGCAGGCACAATCCGAAATCCGAAATCGTTGGGCACAGCCCAAAAAAAGGACCCCGCCTCTCGCCGAGACGGGGAGTCTTCTATAACACGGGGCCCCGGGAGTGTCAAGCTTTTCCGGGCCCTCGTGGTCCGTCAAGCAGTCAAGTGGTCCACTCGTCAATTCGTCAAGAGTTGACTGCCCTATGAGACTCTTGAGCCAACCTCTCCCGATTCACCAATCCACCTATCCAACCAATCCACCTTTGTTGCCTTGACCCCTTTCACTCCCAACGGCTAGAATGGGAGCCAATCGGACCCTGTTCCGGCACCAACTCGCTAACTGATGAATCTGGCAGGGATTATCCAAACCCAGGAGGTTAACGCTTGACAGCATGTGCCAGGATGTGATACACATCCGATCCGTGATGACCGACCGAGAGCGCAGGCGAGTGGAACAGCAGCGGGACGCCTTGCTCGCCCAGCTCCGCGGGCTGGGCAACCTCATGCGGGGCACGGTGGTGGAGGTCGGGGTGACGTGCGGCCGGCCGGGCTGTGCGTGCGCACAGGGCGCGAAGCACCGCAAGGTCCACCTCTCGCTGAACCTGGGGGGCCGCACCCGGGGGTGCTACCTGGGCGAGGAGCGCGCGGCGGCAGCGGCCCCCCTGATCGCCGAGTACGAGCGGGCGTGGCGGCTGATCAACGCGCTGACGGCCGTGAACCTCGAACTGCTGCGCGGCACGCACCCGGGGGGGCGGGCTCGGCGGAAGGGGCGGGGATGACCCAGGGGATCTTGCCATACGGGGTGGAGGCGGTCGAGCGCGCGGACGTGGTGACGGGACGCGCCGGGCTACCGCTGGTCCTGGAGACGATGCGCGCGCTCGGCCTGGACCAGGCGATCGCCCAGCACGTGCAGGTCCGCGAGCGCCAGAGCGGCTACACCGAGACGGAGAAGATCGAGGCCCTGGTTCTGCTGCTCGCCGCCGGGGGCGATTGCCTCGACGACATTCGCGTACTCCAGGCGGATCGGGGCCTCCGCCGCCGCCTGGGGCGCCGCTTCCCCTCGGCCGATGCGCTCCGCCACTTCCTCTACGCGCTCCACGACGACGACCTCGTCGCGCCGGCGCAGGCCCGGCGCCCCGCCGGACAGGGAGCCTACATCCCGGCGGAGACCGCCGCCCTGCAGGGGGTGGCCCGGGTGAACACCGCCCTCGTGCACCGGGGGGCGGCGCAGGGGCAGGGCCACACGGCGACCCTCGATCACGACGCGACCATTCAAGAGAGCCACAAGCGGGAAGCGTTGCCGCACTCCCAAGGCGGCCGGGGGTATCAGCCCGCCGCCATCGTCTGGGTCGAGCAGGACCTCGTGGTGGCCGATGAGGTCCCGCGACGGGAACGTGGGGGCGGGCATGGACAACCTCCCGCTCATCCAGCGGGCCTTCGCCAGCCTCCCCGCCACCGTCACGGCGTTCTTCTTCCGCGCCGACAGCGCCTGCTACGACGCACGGGTCCTCAAGTGGCTCGCCGATCCGCACCGTCTGGGCGGCCCGACCGGCCCCATCGGCTTCACCATCAGCGCGGATATGACGGAGGCCCTCCACGCGGTCTGCGCCGCCGTGCCCGAGGCGGCCTGGGCCTTCTGCGAGGAGCGCCCCGACGAGACGATCACCTGCACCGAGGTCGAGTTCACCCCCGGCGACTGGCCGAAGACCGCTTGGCCCCTCCGCTACCTGGCCGTCCGGTTCCAGAAGAAGCAGGGCCAGCTCTTTGCGTCCGGCGGGGCCACGAAGTACCTCGCCGTCGTGAGCAACCGCTGGGACCTGCCGGTCGCCGCCCTCCTCCGCTGGCACTGGCAGAAGGCGGGGACGATCGAGCTGGTGCACGACGTCACCAAGAACGAGCTCGGCGCCGCGGTCCCCCCCTGTGGCCGCTTCGGCGCCAACGCCGCCTGGTATCGGCTCAGCCTCCTGACCTACAACGTGTTGAGCGCGCTGAAGTCCCTGGCGCTGCCGGCGTCCCTGAGCGCGGCGCGCCCCAAGCGCTTACGCTTCACCCTCTTCACCCTCGCCGGCCGGCTCGTCTCCCGTGCGGGCCGGCTACGGCTCCGCGTGAGTGCGGCGGCGGAGCGCCTCGCTGGCCTAATCGCGGCTCGGCAGCAGCTCGCCCTCCTCGCGCAGGCCCTCCCCGCAGGCTAAGCGCCCCCGGTCTCAGGTCTCCTCCCCCGGCGGCCACCGCCACCAACGGGGCAGGCCCCCGTCTGTCCTGCGGCGAGCCAGGGCCCGAGCACGCTCCCGCTACGTGGTCTCGGGCCCCCTCCCGACGCCTCCTCCTGCGGTGGGCGAGGTCAGCGCCAGCCAGCCGGCATCCCCCCAGACCATCCGAGCGTGGTTTGCCCGGCACAGCAAGAATCTTGCCGCCGGATTAGGGTGTGTCCCTGTCAAGCCATTTAAGAATGTTACTCTGAGGTGAATCATCGCGCCATTTGAGATGTTACTTTCCCCTACTCTTCCCCTTGGAGCGGCCTCCCTCGGAGCCGACGGAGACCGGGATGCCAAAGCGCTCGGAGAGAGCTTGTACGGCCTGCCGTTCGACGGCGGTGGGGGCAGGCGGCTTCGGTTGCGGCTGGTGCCTGGTCCGGTGGTGGGCCAACGCATAGAGCTGGGTGAGCTTCTGGTCAATGGCCTCGGCGAGGGCAAAGGGATCGAGCTGCTTCCGAAGCGCCTGGAGCTGGGCAACCTTCAGCCGATCGGCCTCGGGGCAAGCCAGGACGCGTTCGAAGGGAGTCTGCGGCCGATCGTACACCCGTCGGACGCGGGAGCCCACCCGCACCTTCCGCACGAGCTTGACCGAGGGCAGGAAGAGGTTCTGGAAGAGGCGGAGCTCGTGGCGGTAGAGG
>JACQXP010000100.1 GCA_016208645.1 Candidatus Methylomirabilota bacterium
ATGCCCATCAGCGACGCCATGGCTTGAGACTGGCTGGTCAGGAAGGTCTGGGCGGGCAAGCCCACGGCGATCAGCAGGCCGTTGATGAGCCCGCTATCCGGCGCGTACATCAGCTTCCAGATGATGGACGCCACGACCAGGGAAATGACGGCGGGCATGAAGAAGAACGACCGGAAGACCTGGATGACTCGCCCCTTCCGGTTGACGAGCACCGCCAACCCAAGGGCCAGGACGACCTGGACCGGAGTGACTACAAGATTGAAAAGGAGGGTGTTGACCGTGGCCTTGAGGATGACCGGATCGCGCACCAGCTCGGCGAAGTTGGCCAGGCCGATGAACTCCTGCGTCCTGGCGATCGGCCGGACCTCGTAGAACGAGAGGCGCAGCCCCTCCATGATGGGGTAGAGCTTGAACAGCCCGAACCCCACCATGGCGGGCGCGATGAAGAGGTACGGGACCACCGACCAGGCGCGACGACGGATCACGGGCGGGCGCGGCCTACTTGTAGCGGCGCAACTGCGCGTTGATCTTCTCCGCGGCCGCGTTCATCTCCTTGGCCGCATCCGCCCCCTGGCGCACGTTCGCAAAGGCCTGGCGCAGCAGGTCCTCGTACTCGCGGTAGGCCGGCGTGCGCGGCCGGGGGATGGCGGTGTGGACGATCTCCCAGTAGAAGAGCTTGTTCGGCATCACCTCGAAGGTCTCGGGCAACGCCTTGAAGGTGGACTCCCGCACCGGCATATAGTTCATGATCTTGTAGTTCCGCTTGGCCGGCTCCGGGTCGGTGTAGGCCTTGAGGAGCGCCACGGCCAGGTCAGGATGCTTCGTGCCCGAGAAGACCCCCACGTGCCAGGCCCCGGTCTCCGTCACCGGCTTCTTGAAGTAGGGGTGGGGGGCGAGGACCCAGTGCACGTTGGGATACTGGCTCTTGAGGGTGTTGGCCTCGTAGGAAGGGGCCACGTACATGGCCAGCTTGCCGGTGTAGAAGAGGTTCGGGATCTGCTCCCGGGGGGAGATCTTGTGCTTGTTGAAGGTATCGCCATACCAGCGGGCGGCCTCGATGGCCGCCGGGCTGTTGAGGAAGCCGTCCACCGTGGTCCCGTCGGGGCTGAGGTCGCCGGCCCCGTTGGACAGGATCAGCGGCAGCATCATGTACGGCCGGTCGTACTGCTGGAAGGCCAGGCCCCACACGTCCGGGATCTTGTTCCCGCTCTTGTCCACCTGGACCTTCTTCGCCAGCTCCACCACCTGGTCCCAGGTCATCCGCTCCTTGGGGTCGGTGCCCGGCAGCTTCAGCCCCGCGGCCTTGAAGAGGTCCACGTTGACGAACATGCCGACGCTGGTGGACCCCATGGGGGCCGAGATCATCTTGCCCTTGTAGGTGGCGAGGTCCCGCTCCGCCTTGGTGAAGTCCTGCACGTTCTCCTTGCTGTAGTACTTGTCGAGCTGGAGCAGGGCGCCCTGGTGCCCGTACGAGGCCACCAGCGGGCTGTCCACGTCGAAGACGTCTATGCCGCTGCCGGACGAGAGGGCGATGGCCGCCTTCTGGAAGTACTGGTCGAAGGGAATCTCGGAGAGGACCACCTTCACGCCCGGGTTGGCCTTCTCGAAGTCGGCCACGGCGGCCAGGACCGCCTGCCGGCGGGGCTCCCCGCGGGCCACGGAGAGGAAATGAAGCTCGGTCGCGGCCAGGGCCGGCCCTGGACCAAAGGGCGCGCTGGATGGCCCCGGCAGGACCCCGCCGCTCGCGAGGGCAACGCTCAGGACGACTGTGAGGATCGTTCGATGCCACATGGTGTGTCTCCTTTTTCAGGGTGCTGGCGGGCCAGGGTCCCGAGGAACAGTTCCATGAAGCGAGGCGCATCCAGGTCCAGGGCGACCCGCGCGTTCAGCGGGCCCGGCGCCGGGATGAGGAATCGAGCGGATTCAGGGTATCCCAGGAGCTGGCCCGCGGTCAACTCCCCGCCACGCTCGACGGCCACGTGCATGGGAGTGAGTGTCAGGATCGCCGGGTCCAAGGCATAGGCCAGGGCCAGGGGGTCGTGCAGCCAGAAGCCCGGCAGGCCCCGCACCTCCATGGCGAAGCGCAGCCAGGGTCGGCTGGTCCTGGCCAGGAAGTCGTGGAGCGGGGTCCCGCCGGTGCCGATCCGCTCCAGGTCGGAGGAGGTCATGAAGGTTCGTGTCGTGACGTCCAGGGGGACCAGGGTCACCGGCGCGCCGGAGGCCAGGACGAC
>JACQXP010000135.1 GCA_016208645.1 Candidatus Methylomirabilota bacterium
CGACCGGGCCGCCCTGGGGATGGCCCGGACCTTCCAGAACCTGCAGATCTTCGGAAACATGACAGTGCTGGAGAATGTCATGGTGGGCCGTCACCTGAAGAGCCGCTGCGGGATGCTGACGGCGGCCCTGCGCCTGCGCCGGGCGCGGGACGAAGAGCAGGCGATCGAGGAGGCGGCCCTCCGCCACCTGGAACTGCTGGGCATGGCTGATCGCCGCGACGACCCGGCCGGCAGTCTCCCCTTTGGCCAGCAGCGCCTGCTGGAGATCGCCCGGGCGCTGGCCACGGAACCCAGCATCCTTCTTCTGGATGAGCCGGCGGCGGGGCTGAACCAGACCGAGACGGCGCGACTGGGGGACCTCATCTTCACCATCCTGGACAGCGGGATCACCGTGGTTTTGGTGGAGCACCACATGGACCTGGTCATGCGGGTGTCGGATACGGTGCTGGTCCTGAATTACGGGGAGGTCCTGGCGCAGGGTTCTCCTGCCGCCATCCAGAGCGATTCCAGCGTCGTTGATGCCTACCTGGGGGCGGACCTGGACGATGCTTGAGATCACCGATCTGCGCGTGGCGTACGGGGCCATCGAGGCGCTCAAGGGCGTCAGCCTGAGCGTCAAGGAGGGGAGTGTCGCCTGCCTGATCGGGGGAAACGGCGCCGGCAAGACCACGTTGCTGCGGGCCGTCTCGGGGCTGCTCCCCATCCGTGAGGGGCGCATCCAGTTCGAGGGACGTGACATCGCCGGGCAACCCGCCGAGGCGGTCGTACGCCTCGGCATCTGCCACGTCCCGGAGGGACGTCAGAACTTCGCCGGCCTGAGCGTGCGGGACAATCTCTTGCTCGGAGCCTATCGCCTCTATCGCCGGTCGCGGCGCGGCGACGTCGAGGCGGACATTCAACGCATCTACCAGATGTTTCCCATCCTGGAGCGGCGGCAGCGGCAGTTGGCCGGGACGCTGTCCGGCGGCGAGCAACAGATGTTGGCCATCGGCCGCGTCCTCATGGCCCGGCCGCGGCTGATGCTCTTGGACGAGCCCTCCGTGGGCCTGGCCCCCCTGCTGGTCCGGGAGATCCTCCGCACGATCCAGCAGCTCCCGAGCCGCGGGACGACGCCCCTCCTGGTGGAGCAGAACGCCCGGGCGGCCCTCCGGATCGCGGATCACGGCTACGTTATGGAAGGCGGGCGGATCGTCTTGCAGGGACCGGCGCGGGACCTCTTGGCGGACGAGCGGGTGCGGCGGGCCTACCTGGGGCGCGGGAGCGGGGGGGATCCCAAGACGCGAGCGTAAACTGTGCTGTTGTGCTGCAGTGCTGCCGTTTTACTTTTCATGCAACGCCCCCTCGGGACTCTCCCCTCGGGACGCCTCCTCGGGAACCTCCAAAAGCAGGAGGCGCCGCCTCCAGAGCATCCGCAGGATCAGGTAGGTCGCCAGTGCAGCCGTGATGTGCTTCAGGGTGTGCCCGCTCGCGATGCGGCCCACGGCGAAGACCTGTGCGTCGGCCGCCTCGAAAGCCTTCGCCACACCGTAGGTCGCCCCCGCACCGAGAAGGTCGGCGCTCCGGCTGTATCTCGATGGGAAGAGAAGCATGATGAGGGGGATTGCCACCGTCGGATAGAACTGCACGATGATGTAGGGGCGGAGGTCGCCCCGCCCTCCAAGCTCCGTCAGGCGCCAGTACCAGACGCTCCCGATTCCGGCGGCAACCAGAGGGAAGAGCGAAAGGCGCCCAGCTTTCACGCTGATCCGTTCGGTGGCGAGCGCCGCGAGAATGGACATGAAGGCCACGCTCATCGGCGCGCGGTCCCAGACGAGTCGCGCGTTGTCGGGGGCCAGATGGTAGTACCCTGACCCAAGTCCTGTGAGCGCGACCCCGAGAAAGAAGATCACATAGGGCCACTGCTCCGATCCCTCGGCAAAGGAGCTCTCGGGCCCTGAACCCCGTCGCCGCCACAGGAAGGACAACCCCATCGCGCCGACCAGAAGAAACGCGGCATTCGAGATGACGTTGAGAAAGTTGGGAATGCCCAGGAAGGCGCGCTGGTCGGCAAAGCGGTGATAGTCCTGACTCTGGGGGATCGGCGGCAGATCCCACATGCCTGCGATCGCCGCCAGGGTTACGCCGCCAATCAGTAAGAGACGCGAGCGTTGGGTCATCAGCCTCTCAACCGTTCGACATTCATTGCCAGGGTGACCTCAATCGATTTCGAATAGCCCCAGCATACACGACATGAATGGTTCATGCATCCCTGTGCGCAAGAGCAGGGGCCGGGGTTGGGGGCCAGATGTCGGCGCCCCAACCCCAAATCTCTGACCTCAATCCCCGTCTTCGCTGATGAAGTTCGGCGTCGGCTGGCGGCTTTACCATCTCACGGCGGACGAAGGGGAAGGGTTACCGGCGGGCACGCGAACTCTTTGGGATGATGCTGGGGGCTCTTCAGCGCCGAAAAGGACAGAGTATGATTGGCGGAACGTGAGCTGTCCGGTTAGGGTGTGCTGCTCAGGTTACTTTGCGTTCTTCCGAGGGAATCCGCCCCCCCCGCCTCCGCCGGAGAATCAACACGCCCAGGCCCCCCACAGCGAAGAGGGGAAGGCCGAGGGCGAAGCGCTGGCGTGCTCGCGCCTTGCCACGAAGCGTCTTCAGCACCATTCGATCTCCTGCCGTGATCTCGCCCTGACTGGCAAGGAACTGTCTGAGGCGTTCCTGCATTTCCACGGGCATCTGCCGCGTTCCCCACTGGACCTCCTGCTGCATGGCGCGGAGGCGCTCGACCTCAGCCGCTCCCTGGCGGATCGCTTCCCGGCTGTCCCAGTAGATCTCTCCCTCCTGGGGCG
>JACQXP010000136.1 GCA_016208645.1 Candidatus Methylomirabilota bacterium
CAGCAGGGGATTGACCTGGTTGCGCGCGCCTTCCTCCAGTCTGGGGATGTGGTCCTCACCGAAGAGCCCAGCTACCTGGCGGCCCTGCAGGTTTTCGCCTCGTATGAAGCAACGGCGCGGCCCGTTGCCACGGATGCAGACGGCCTGGATCCCGATGCCGCGGCCGCGGCCCTCAAGCAATCCCGCGTGAAGCTCCTCTACTGCATGCCCAACCATCAGAATCCCGCCGGAACGACGCTGGCCGCCAATCGGCGCGGCGCCTTGCTTCGCGCGGCGGCCGCGGCCGGCGTGCCGATTCTGGCGGATGAGGCCTACCTGCATCTCCGCTACGACGCCGGCGAGCCGGCCCCCCTGGCCGCGGCCGACCCGGAGGCACCGGTCCTGACGGTGGGGACCTTCAGCAAGACCATCTCCCCCGGGCTGCGCGTCGCGTGGATCGCCGGACCGGCGCCAGTCATCGCCCGCCTTGCCCTCTTGAAGCAGGTCACAGATCTCCACGCCAACTCGTTCACGCAGCGCATGGTTCACCGCTACGTGGCTGCCGGGCACCTCCCGGCACAGGTGGCGCATCTGCGGGGTGCCTACCGGGAAAAACGGGATGCCTTCCTGCGGGCGCTGGACCAGCATCTGACGGGACAGGCCACCTGGACCCGCCCGGCCGGTGGGATGTTCCTGCTACTCCGGCTTCCATCGGGCCGGTCTGCCACCACCCCGCTTTCAAGCGCGTTGGATCAGGGGGTCGCCTATGTGCCCGGCGCCGCCTTTTTCCCGGCCGGGGGAGGCGAGGAGACGATGCGTCTCAACTTCGTGAGCCCGCCCCTGACCGACATTGGTGAGGGGGTGGCCCGGCTGGCGCGGGCGATCGCGTAGGGAGGATGACGATGGAACCACCCGAGCAGGTGCGGCAGTGGATCGGGGAACTCCTGGGGATGCCATTGGAGGGCGACAGCACCCGGAAGCCCCTGGAGGCATGGTCAGTGCTGGGCCCGGCCCTGGCGGCGGTGCACGGGGCGACCGTCGCAATGGAAACCGAGCCGGTCACCGTCCTGGTGATCCCTGGATCGGGCGGTCTCGGGACGGGATCGGAAACCACCGGCGCGGCATGAGGGATGAGGGCCCCCTCGCGTTTCGCTCCGCTGAGGGGAGAGGGCGCCGGCATGGGTGAGGCGTGGGGACTGACGCTGGGCGAGGCCAGCGAGCTGGTCCGCAAGCGAACGCTGTCTCCCACGGACCTCGTTCGCTCGCACCTCGACCGGATCGCCGCCGTGGAGCCGCACCTCCTGGCGTGGGCGCGGACGCTGCCGGAGCAGGCGCTGGCAGAGGCAGAACGCCTGGAGAAACTCCTCGAAAAGGGGACGCACCTGGGACCGCTCCACGGGATCCCGGTCGGCATCAAGGACATCGATTACACGGCCGGGGTCGAGACGACCGGCGGGTCCAGGATCCTGGCCGGCTTCATCCCGACCTTCGGTGCCACGGTCGTCCGGCGGTTGCGGGCGGCCGGCGCGATCGTGCTGGGCAAGACGGCCACCACGGAGTTCGCATACGCCGACCCGGCGCCGACCCGGAATCCCTGGAACCCGGGCCACACACCCGGCGGGTCCAGCAGCGGCTCGGCGGCGGCCATCGCGGCGGGCATGTGCCTGGGGGCCTTCGGGACCCAGACCGTCGGCTCGATCGTCCGGCCGGCCGCGTTCTGCGGGGTCGTGGGGCTCAAGCCGACCTACGGCCGGGTGAGCCGGCACGGGATCCTGCCGCTGGCGTGGTCGCTCGATCATCCTGGTCCGATGGCAAAGACCGTCCGGGATGCGGCCCTATTGTTGGAGGCGGTGGCGGGATCGGATCCCGACGATCCGAGTGCGGCGCACCGGCCCGTGCCGCACTATGCCGGGATGCTGGGGAACCCGCTTGGCGGGCTCACTGCGGGAATTCCGGACCGGTACTTTCCGGAGCGCTCGGGCGCGGCCGTCAGGGCAGCCTTTCAAGACGCCCTTCGCGTGCTGGAAGGGCTCGGAATGCGTGTGCGCCAGGTGCAACTTCCGGCCTGCTTCGAGGCCGGCGTGGAGGCAGGTCGCGTGGTCCTGCACGCCGAGGCCGCGGCCTTCCATCGGGATCGGTTCAGAGCCCGACCGAGAGACTACGGGCCGAAGCTCGCCGCGCTGATCGAGGCGGGCCTGCTGGTCCCGGCCGCATCGTATCTTCGCGCGCAACAGGTCCGGTCCGAGGCCATGGCCGCCATGCGCCGTCTCCTCAGCGAGGTGGATGTGGTGGTCACGCCCGCGGCGCCGGGTCCCGCGCCGGAGGGCCTCGATTCCACGGGGGATCCGGTGTTCAATGCGCCCACCAGCACCTTCGGCCTGCCCGCCCTGGGCGTGCCGATGGGCTTCGCGCCCCCGGGTCTCCCGCTCGGGTTACAAATCATGGGGAGCCACTTCGAGGAGGCCATGATCCTGCGCGTCGGGGCGGCCTACGAGGCGGCCACCCCCTGGCACGCGCGACGGCCCGCAGTCTGACCCCCGGAACGAGAACGCAACCAGATCCCCGAGATCCATCACCTGAGAGGAAACCGCGCATGGCACCCATCGTTGATTCGCACCTGCACGTCTGGGACGAGACCGCAGCCGGGAAAGCCCCGGGACCGATGGGCCCCGGCAACTACAGCGCCCAGGCCCAGGCCCCGGTCGAGCTGTTCATGGACTACATGGATGAGGCCGGCGTGGACAAGGCGGTGTTCGTCCAGCCCTGGTTGTACCACTGGGACAACTCATACATGATCGAGTCCGCCAGGCGGTACCCGGACCGGTTCCGGGCCGTCTGCGTGATTGATCCGCGCGGTCCGGGCGCGGCCGCGGCCCTGAAGAAATGGCGTGCCCAGGGTGCCACGGGGATCCGCCTGCGGGCCTACCGTGAGGGGGAGGGCCCGACGACGGGACCCTGGTTGGGGATCGAAGAGACCATGCCGCTGTGGGAAGCCATCGCCGAGACGGACACCATCGTCTGCGTGCTCTGGGCGGGGAAAGACCTTGCAAGACTGCACGGGGTGTTACGGCGGTTTCCCTCCGTGCGAGTGGTGGTTGACCACCTCAACAACCCGGTGCCAAAGGGGGGCCTGCACCAGCCGGTCTTCAAGGCCCTCCTTGAACTCGCGAGCCTGCCCACCGTCTCCGTCAAGCTGTCCGGATTTCATCACTGGTGCGAACAACGCTACCCGTACCGGGACGGCATGCCCTTCGTGGAGGCGGCGGTCAAGGCCTTCGGCGCGGACCGCTGCATGTGGGGCTCCGACTTTCCCCACGTCCTCGCCGGCTGCGGGTACGTGCGCAACCGCAACCTCTTGCCGCGGGAGGCGAAGTTTCTCTCCACAGGACAACTGGATGCCATCATGGGGGGAACCGCGGAGCGGCTCTGGTTCGGTTAATAGGAGGTCATGATCATGAATCGGCAAGACATCTTCACGCTGTTTGAGTACAACGCCTGGGCCAATACGCGGGTCCTGGGCGCGGTGGAGCCACTCGCTTCCGAAGAATTTCTGCGGGATCTGAAGAACAGCTTTCCGTCGGTGCGGGACACCCTGGTCCACATCCTCGGCGCCGAGTGGATCTGGCTGCGCCGGTGGAACGGCGAATCCCCACCTGCGGGGCTGGTCGCGACCGAGTTTTCGACCCTGGCCAGCCTGAAGGACCGGTTCGCCGCCATCGAGCGGGAGCGCCAGACATTCCTGAAATCTCTGTCGGAAGAGGGTCTGGCCAAGCCGTTCGCCTACCGGGATCTGGCGGGAAATGCGCACACCTTGCCTCTTGTGCACAGCCTGCAGCACGTGGTGAACCACGGAACATACCATCGGGGGCAGGTGACCACCATGCTCCGGCAGCTCGGGAGAAAGCCGGTCGGTACGGATATGAGCCGCTTCTATCTTGACCGGGCCGCTGGCTCGTAGGCCACGGGCCGCACCGGCGGGGGCGGAGACCAAAGCGGCGCGTCGGATTCCTCCGCTACGGACGCGACGCGAGGAGAGTTCGGCACAGGCACAGGCGGCGTGAGTTTTCTCGGAGACGATCCAGCCCCATGAACAAACGAATCGCCATCCTGGATGGGAACCTCCCGCCCCGGAGCGTGAACCCGGAAGCCATGAGACGCCGGACCGGAGCACGACAGGCGAGAGAAGAGGAGTAACGGGGCATTCGTGACCCTAAGGAGAACTGCCACCCAAGGAGAACTTGACACCGACCGCGGACACCCGTAGGCTTCTCTGGGGGTCGTGCCGGGCCTTCCGAAATACCGCGAGCGCTGAAGGCGACCGGTGGCTCGCTCGCGCCCACGAGGAGGGGCTGGTGGTGGCCGAGTTTCAGGAGCGACGCCGTGCCACGCGGATCGCAGTTTCCGGACGCCTCGGCGGCCGGGCGCGCACGATCCTGGAGGTCCGCATCCTGGACATCAGCCTCAGCGGCGTCCGCATCGAGCACCTCAGCCCTCTCCCACCGGGATCCCCTTGCACGTTTGAACTTCCTCCTGCCATGGGATCGCTGGCTCTATTGGCCCGTGTGGTCCGCAGCACTGTGGTCGGCAGCGAGCAAACCCCGGGCGGCAAGCGCCTCCTCCGCTACGAGAGCGGCATCATGTTCGTCGGCCTCAAGGAAGAGCAGCAGGCGGCCCTGGAGAAGGCCCTGGAGAAACTCGCTCCGAGTGGCGGCCTGGGGGACGGCCGGCTGTTCCTCTGAGAGCGCACCCCTGGCGATCGCACTCACCCCCGCCGCCCATAACACCAACACGCCTTGAACGATTGCGACCGATCCCCTGCGCTGCGGATCCGGGTCCACCGCCCGGTGCCCGGGCCTGCACGCTGCCGCCACATCGTTTCCAAGAGAGGAGGGCGAGGATGCAGGATTTCGAGGTGCCACTGGTCGAAGCCGCCAAGCGCTACCTGAAGGAGCACTATGGGGAGGACACCGTGTCCATGACCGTGACTCAGAACGGCGTGGAGGGGGGCAACGGGGTCCTGAGCGTGGACTGCACGGTCAGCATCGGGGGAGCGACCTCAGACTGGAGCAAGAAGTTCACGTTCCGGGCCGGGAAGGTCGCGACGATGTCCGCCCGGATGCGTTGAGCGGGTATTCTCTTCGAGAGAGGACGCGGCAGTCCGGCTCGACGCCCCGGACTTCCTGATCCGCGAGGATCACCCCTCTCCACGTGGACTTGGGAACGGTGGGACCGAGAATCGGTGCCCCGGCCTCTTTGGGCCCCCGTTCCGTCGGATACGTCGGTTGTAAAGAGGTCATACACCTCTCCTGATACCCGGAGGCACAACCATGGCAATGACCTCACGAGAGCGGGTGCGGGCGACCCTTCACCGGAAAGAACCGGACTGCGTTCCCTATTGCGAGCTGGGGATTGACCGTGCGCTGGCCCAGCGGCTGATGGGGTGGGGAGAGCCGGCGAGCCAGGCATCCAACCTGGAGGCCAACACCTACACGGTGAAAGAGGCCAAGGGACTTGCCGCGCACCTGCACCTGGACAATATCAGCTACGTCCTGCGGGCGCCGGTCTACGCCAAGAAGCACCCTGGTCAGGACGGGCGCCTCTTCTACGGGGAGGGGATGATCAAAAGCGAGGCGGACTTGTCGCTTCTCCAGCTCCCGGATCCCCATGACGACGCGCTGTACGCCGAGGCGGAGTCGTTCGTCCTGCAGAAGGGCGACTACTCCGCGTGGTTCGTGACGCGGATCGGGGTCTTTCCGACGATGCTCAGCCTGGGCACAGAACACTTCTGCCTGGCCCTGTATGACAATCGACCCTTCATCGAGACAGTGCTCGATCGCTACTGCAACTGGATCGAGGTCGTCGCGGAGCGCATTTGCCGGCTCGATTTCGATGTCTTCGTTTCGACCGACGACATGGCCTTCAACACGGCGCCCTTCTTCTCTCCGACGGTGTTCCGCGATCTGGTCCTCCCCCGGTACCAGCGGGTTGCGAAGAAGATCCCTCTTCCCTGGATCATCCATAGCGATGGAAACGTGCTGCCCTTCGTGGACGACCTCCTCAGCGTGGGGATCGTCGGCCTCCATCCCAATGAGAAGGGGGCCATGGACATCCGGGCCATGAAGCGGACCTACGGGGATCGCCTCTGCCTGCTGGGGAACGTGGACCTAAACCTCCTGGGCATGGGCTCGCCCGATGCGGTGGATCGAGAGGTACGCGAGCTGATCCGGGACGTGGGACCGGGTGGGGGCTACATCGTGACCAGCGGCAACAGCCTGGCCGGGTATCTGAAGCCGGAGAATGTGCTGGCGCTGTCAAAGGCCGTGCACAATTACGGGCGCTATCCAATCGCCGCGTGAACCGGTCACCCATTGTTGGACGACTTCCTGCTGTGAGCGAAGGTGAGCCATTCGGGGCGCTGTACAAGTGGGAGCAATCAAGTGATTCCGGGGGGATGCAGGAAGGATCGCTGGGCTCGACTGGTTAAGGCCAGCTCCGCGGCGGTCGTCCTGCTGATTCTGGTTTTTCCCGCGGATGAAGTTAGTGGGGCTGCTAGGTCTCCTCGAGACAAAGGTGAAGCTGACCCTCGAACGTTCGTTCCCACGGGCCCTCTCGAGAGCAAGCACACTTTCAAGAATTATGTGATCAACACTTACCGTGAGGAGGGAGGCGGGCAGGGATCGCTTGAGGTATTGCGGAATGGGCGCCGAATCTACGCGAGGAGATCGCGAGAGGAGAGTGGCCAATTCCTCGTGGGGGAACTTCACGAGACTAACACCCCCAAAGAGCGGGTCAGCCTTGGCAAAGATATTACTGGCCGCGGCGTTCCGAACATGGTCATCTCGGAATGGACGGGGGGTGCCCATTGTTGCTACTTCGTCTATGCGTTCGAAATTGGGAAGAGATTCCGAAGGCTGGCCACTCTCGACGCGGGGGATGGTCCACTGGACTTCGAAGACCTGGATAGGGACGGCATTTTGGAATTCCTCATGCGGGACTGGACGTTCGCGTACTGGAAGACCTGCTTCGCGTGTTCCCCAGCGCCAAGAGTGATCCTGCGTTTCCGCAGTGCTGCCTATCGGATGGCGCCAAATCTCATGCGGAGACCGCCCCCCACTCCAGCTGAGCTTGCAACCCGCGCGAAGGAGCTTTGGGAGAGTGGCAAATGGAAAGAGGAACTCCCGTCCCCCGATGTCTGGAGCGTGATGCTCGACCTGATATACACGGGGAACGCACGGCAGGCGTGGGAATTCATTGAGATGGCGTGGCGCCCAGGCGTCCCAGGCAAGGAGGATTTCCTGAAGGATTTCCAGGTTCAGCTTGCCAAGAGCCGATTCTGGCCGGACATCAAGGCAATGAACCGGGGAAGGTAAGGGGAGCTTTTCCCGAAGTCGGCCCAGTTTCAGCAGAACAGTCGAGGAGGCAAAGCCCATGATGGGGAAGGGGATGGCGGCCAGCGCGTTGATCGTTGCTGGTTTGCTTTTTGGATGTCTCCTGGCGGCCCGAGCGTCGGCCGACGAGATCGACGACAAGGTCGTGCTGGACAACCAGTCGGTCCAGGTGGTGCTCTTGACCTTCCCCCCGGGATCGGTCGCCGAGCAGCACGTGAACCCCGAGGCGGAACTCGGGATCATCCTGGAGGGAGAGTTGACGCTGATCACTCCGAATGGGCGGGAGGTGCTGAAGCCCGGCGCGGTTCGCTGGCTCCCGCCCGGGACGCCCCACGAATCCCGGAACGAAGGAAAGGCCCCGGTGAAGATGTGGGCCCTCCTGCTGAAGCGGTGTAACTGAGGTGCACATCACGAGGAAGAAGCTCTGCCACAAGGACTTGAGTTACATGAGCGCCCTGGGCAAAGAGTACAATGTGCCGCTTCCGATGGTGAACAGCACCCTACAGGTGTTCGACCTGGCCAAGGCGTGTGGATTGGGTGAGGAGAACTTCACCGGCCTCGTGAAATTGTGGGAGGGCGTCTCCAAGGTTGAGGTACGGGGCAAGAGCTTGGAGGGGCCCCGATAGGCGGGATTGAATCTTGATCCCCCCGGCTTGAATCTGCGTTTATTTGCGTTCCTCTGCGGTTGCATCGCTTTGGGGTTTCGCGAGAGACGTTCAGATGGATTCGGCGCCCTGGACACCCCACGGCATCGCTCTCCTTGACTTCTACAACGGAGACACGTCCGCCGAAATCATCGTCCATGGGGACGATGGCGAGACAGAGGTCGTCCCGATCCGCGTCTTCTTCCGGGGCCCCTCGGACTTTTCCGCCCTGGAGGCGGCCGCGCTGGACCTGTGCCGGGGGCGCGTCCTGGACGCAGGCGCTGGCACCGGATGTCACAGCCTTGTCCTCCAGGAGCAGAATCTCTCGGTGTGTGCCATTGATATCGCCCCCGAGGCCGTTGGGATCATGGGGAAACGCGGCGTCAAGGATGCCCGTTGTGCGGATCTGTTTTCCTTCGAAGATGAGCCGTTTGATACGATCCTGATGATGATGAACGGCATCGGGGTCGTCGGCGACCTCGCCGGCCTGGATCGCTTCCTGGGGGATGTCCAGCGGCTGTTGAAGCCCGACGGGCAGATCCTACTGGACTCGTACGACCCCAACTGGACCGAGGACATCGAGGGGGCGGCACCTCCACTGGCCGGCGTTCCCGCGGGCCGATACCTCGGCGAGATGCGCTTTCAATTGGAGTACAAGGGAAGGAATGGTCCGCCCCTGGCGTGGCTGTTCGTGGGCTCGAAGATCCTGGCTGAGCGGGCCGGGAAAGCTGGCTGGTCCTGCGAGATCATCTGGCAAGAGGAAGAGGGGCATTATCTGGCGCGCCTGATCCACAGCAAATGACCAATGACCAATTCATGGAACCTTCGCGTCCGATCTTGGCGCTCTTGGCGCACCAACGGCTGTGCCGTTGGTACCGGTGGTTTCGCCCTGCTTCAGGGATACAGCCCCCGCAGGCGGTGTCCATCCGCAACCCGCTGCACGCCGATCATCAATGCAGCGGTGCGGAGGTCCGTCTTGTGTTTCTCCGCGGCGGCGTGGACGCGCCGGAAGGCCTGGCTCATGATCTCTCGCAGGCGCAGGTTGATCTCCCGCTCGGTCCAGAAGTAGAACTGCAGGTCCTGGACCCACTCGAAGTACGAAACCGTCACGCCGCCGGCGTTGGCCAGGATGTCCGGGATGACGAAGACGCCGCGCTCGCGCAGGATCGCGTCCGCCCCGGGCGCGGTGGGGGCGTTGGCCCCCTCCGCCAGGATCCGGGCGCGGATCTGCCCCGCGTTCGCCTCGGTGATCTGACCCCCGACGGCCGCGGGGACCAGGATGTCGCAGGGCAGGCCGAACAGCTCCGCGTTGGTGATCCGGTCACCGACCGGGCATTCCTCCAGTCGCCCGCCATCCGACACGTGGGCGGCCAGGCGGTCCAGGTTCAGGCCGTCGGCCTGGTGCCGTCCGCCGCGCGAGCCGGTCACCGCCACGATCCGGCAGCCCTCCTGGCTGAGTTGCTGCGCCACCGTCCGCCCCACGTTGCCGAACCCCTGAATGGCAACGCGAGCGCCTTCCAGCGTGAGACCGAGGAGCTTGGCCGCCTCCACGGCCACGTAGTAGACCCCGCGCCCCGTGGCCTCCCGCCGCCCCAGGGAGCCGCCCAGGAGCAGCGGCTTCCCCGTGACCACGCCCGGCACCGTGACCCCGCGCTGCATGCTGTAGGTGTCCATCATCCAGGCCATGATCTGCTCGTCGGTGCCCATGTCGGGGGCGGGGATGTCCAGGTCGGGGCCGATGATCAGGAAGATCTCGGTGGTGTAGCGCCGGGTCATCCGCTCCAGCTCTCCACTGGACATGGCCCGAGGGTCGCACGGGATGCCGCCCTTGGCGCCGCCGTACGGCAGGCCCATGAGGGCGCACTTCCAGGTCATCAGCATGGCGAGCGCCGTGACCTCGTCCAGCGTGACGTCGGGGTGGTAACGGACGCCTCCCTTGGCGGGCCCGAGCGTGTTGTTGTGCTGGATGCGATAGCCGGTGAAGACCTGCAGGCGGCCATCATCCATGATGGTGGGGACGGAGACGATGAGGGCACGATCGCACGCGAGGAGGCGGCGGCGCATGCCGGCGTCGAGGGCGAGGCGCTCGGCCGCCGCCTCGAACTGGGTCAGGATGTGACGAAGGGAGTCGGCCGCGGCCATGGGTCAGGCTTCCGGATCCCAGGGAACCTCGGCGGCCCCCGCACCCTGGGCGCGAGCGGCGGCCTGGCGGGCCTCGTCGTAGATCACCTGGATGGGAACGCCCGCGGCCTGGGACGCCCGCCGGCAGTCCTCGTATTCCGGCGAGAGGATCGTGATGCGGTCGCCGGACCAGCCGCGCTTGACCCGCACGGACCCGTGGGTCGTACTCACGGTGATGAGGTCCCGGAACAGTTTCCATCGCGTGGCGGTGTGGGCCCGGACCCCGAAGGTGCTGCTGTGGGTCAGGATCAGGGCGGCAAGCTGGTCGGCGATGGCCGGCTCCGCCAGGACCGAAGGTGCTGCTGTGGGTCAGGATCAGGGCGGCAAGCTGGTCGGCGATGGCCGGCTCCGCCAGGACCGGGAGCGTGGTGCCGGGCCGGGACTTCTTCATGAAGACGGGCGAGAGGAAGACATCCAGGGCCCCGGCCTCGAACAGGCGATCCATGAGCGGCTCGAAGAACTGGGGGTTCATGTCGTCAATAGTCGCTTCCAGGACGGTCACCTGGTCGCGGTCCAGGTCGCCCGCCAGCTCCCCGATGATGAGGCGGAGGAGATTGGGCTGCTCCTTGAGGTCGTGGTGGCCCGCGCCATAGGCCACGCGCCGGATGGTCATGGCCGGCATGGGCCCATAGGTCGCGGCGAGTGTGGTCAGGATGGCGGCGCCCGTGGGGGTGGTGAGTTCCACAGGGATCTCGCTGCCATAGGCGGGAACCCCGGTGAGCAGGGCGGCCGTGCCCGGGGCCGGCACCGGCATCTTGCCGTGGGCCGCCTGGATGAAACCGCTGCCGAGGTTGATGGGCGAGACGTGGATCCGCGTGAGACCGAGCTGGCGGATCCCCCAGGCGGCACCCACCACGTCCGCCAGGGCATCCAGCGCCCCCACCTCGTGGAAATGAATCCGATCGGGTGTGGTGCCGTGCACGGTGGCCTCGGCCTCGGCCAGCCGGCGGAAGATCCGCCTGGCGTCGGCCCGGACAGGCTCCGGCAGGTCGGCGCGGTCCAGGATGGCCTCGATGTCCGGGAGGCGGCGGTGCGGGTGACCTTGCTCGTCGGTCCGAACGTGAACCTTCGTCCCCAGGAAGGCGCCGCGCTTGACCTGCTCGGCGGCAAGCTGGATGCCCGGAACGCCGAGGCCGGAGATGGCCGCCTGCAATCGCTCCACCGGGAGGCCGGCATCCACCAGGGCGCCCAGGATCATGTCGCCGCTCACGCCGCTCCAGCAATCGAAGTAGCCGATGCGCATGTGTGAATCGCTGCTCCTCTGGTTATCGGATATCTGTATCGCTGCCCGCTTTGCTCTTGGACAGTTTCGACAGCGACAGGGATAGCGACAGCGAAAAAGCTACCGAGACCTGTTCCTCTTCCTGAATCCGCTGTCCCTGTCGGTTATCGCTGTCGGCTCTTTGTTTCCCGCCGTCCCTGTCGGCCTTCGCTGTCGCCTGTTGCCGCCATGGCATTGATCCGGTGGGCCAGGACGCCGGCGCCGAAGCCGTTGTCGATGTTGACCACTGCCACGCCCGCGGCGCAGGAGTTCAGCATGGTGAGCAGCGCCGCCAAACCCTGGAAGCTCGCCCCGTAACCGACGCTGGTCGGCACCGCGATCACCGGCTTGTCCACCAGCCCGCCCACCACGGAGGGGAGCACGCCGTCCATCCCGGCGACCACGACCAGGACGCGGGCGGCATCCAGGGCCGCCCGGTTGTCCAGGATCCGGTGGAGGCCCGCGACGCCCACGTCGTAGAGCGTCTCCACCTGGCTTCCCAGGATGTCGGCGGTCACCGCGGCCTCCTCGGCCACGGGGATGTCGGAGGTCCCGGCCGAGAGGACCAGGACCTGGCCGACGGGTGGAGCGGGGCGGGCGGGCTTGACGACGATGGCGCGGCTCAGGGGGTGATATTCCGCGCTGGGCTCCTTGGCCTTGATGGCGTTGAAGATCTCGCGGGAAGCACGGGTGGCCAGGAGCATCCCATGCCGTTCAAGGCTCCGCCTGGCGATGGTCGTGGCCTGCGAAACCGTCTTCCCCTCGCAGAAGATGACCTCGGGGAACCCCTGCCGGATGGCCCGGTGATTGTCCATCCGGGCGAAGCCGAGGTCCTCGTAGGGGAGGTGGCGCAAGCGCTCCAGCGCCTGGTCAACACTCAGCCTGCCCGTCCGGACTCCCTTCAGAAGGTTGGTGAGTTCTCCCCGATTCATGCTCTCGATCCCACGAGACAGGTTTAGCAAATCTTCGGGATTTCCGATTCAACCTACCATGAAAAGCGAGAAGGGGCCAATTCCTTTTGATCAAAGGGTGACAACCCGGTGCTTCCAGAGTATCCTGGCCCCGCGTGGGTCGGCAGTCAAGGCGGGCAGCAGGGTTTCGAGAGGCCGGCAGGGGGGAAGCGCGATATGGGGGAACAGCCGGAGACCTCACACGTCGTCACGCCTCGTGAAGTCCGGACCCTGATCCGCCAGGGCCGGTGGCGCAAGCCCACGGCCGGCCTGGCGCCCGGATATGTCCAGGCGAACCTGGTGGTCCTGCCCCGTGAACTCGCCTACGATTTCCTCCTGTTTGCGCAGCGAAATCCCAGGCCCTGCCCGATCCTCGAGGTGACGGACGTGGGGTCGCCGGAGCCCAGACTCATGGCCCCGGGGGCGGACCTCCGCACCGACGTCCCCACGTACCGCATCTACCGGGACGGGAAGTTCGTCCAGGAGGTGACGGACCTGCTGGGCGTTTGGACCTCAGATCTCGTCGCGTTTCTCCTCGGCTGTAGCTTCACCTTCGAGGCCGGGCTGCTCCAGGCCGGGATCCCCGTCCGCCACATCGCGGAGGGGAAGAATGTCTCCATGTTCATCACCTCGATCCACTGCGCGCCGGCCGGCGCCTTCAGCGGTCCCCTGGTCGTGACCATGCGGCCCATCCCGGCATCCCTGGTTGCACGGGCCGTCCAGATCAGCGGGCGATTCCCCGCGGTGCACGGGGCACCGGTGCACATCGGCGATCCGGGCGCCCTGGGTATCCGGGACCTGGGGAGGCCGGACTTCGGCGATCCGGTGACGATCCGTCCAGGCGAAGTGCCGGTCTTCTGGGCCTGCGGCGTCACCCCCCAGGCCGTGGCCATGCAGGCCAAGCCGCCCCTCATGATCTCGCACGCCCCCGGCCACATGTTCGTCACGGATATGCGGGACGAATCGCTCGCAGTCTTCTAAGCACCCGACGCCTTCGCGAAGCCAGCTGACCAGGGAAGACCAGCGGGGTGGGCTGTTTTCTGGATTCATGGGGTGATCGTTGGTTCGGCGGGGGATAGT
>JACQXP010000137.1 GCA_016208645.1 Candidatus Methylomirabilota bacterium
GGCGTGGCGACAAGACCCACGCGGGGTGCCCCCGCGGGAGCCTCCCAGCGGCCCGGCGGCGCCACGCAGTCGTAATGTGGGGGACGTAGCGCGGTTATTAAGGATATACCTTGACGGGCCTCTAGCCTGAGGCCTATGCTTCTGCCATGCCCCGTGGCCCCCGTCTCGATGCCCCCGGTGTTCTCCACCACGTCATGGCACGGGGGATCGAGCGTCGCGCGATCTTCCGGGACGACCGGGACCGCGCGGACTTCGTCCGCCGCTTGGCCGCACTCGCCCAAGCCGGGGCGGTCGCGATTTACGCCTGGGTCCTCCTCCCCAACCATTTTCACCTCCTGCTCCGCTCGGGGACCCAGCCCCTGGCCCATGCGATGCGTGCCCTCCTCACCGGCTATGCGGGGACCTTCAACCGGCGGCACCGCCGGACCGGGCACCTTTTCCAGAACCGGTACAAATCCATCGTGGTGGAGGAGGAGCCGTACTTCCTGGAACTCGTCCGCTACCTCCACCTGAATCCGTTGCGGGCGGGCATCGTCAGAGACCTCCGCGCCTTGGACCGCTACCCCTGGAGCGGGCATGCCGCCCTCGTGGGGCGGCGGGCGATCCCCTGGCAGGAAACGGAGGCCGTGCTGGCACACTTCGCCTCGACGGCCCGGCGCGCCCAGGCCCAGTACCGGGCCTTCGTCGCGGCCGGGGGAGGGCAGGGGCGGCGCCCCGAGCTTCAGGGGGGTGGATTGCTACGGAGCCTAGGTGGGTGGGAAGCAGTGAAAGCCCTCCGGCGGGGGCGGGAGCGCTGGACAGGCGACGAGCGGATCCTGGGGCGCAGCGCCTTCGTGGAGGCGATCCAGCGGGAGGCCGCCCCGCTGACGCGGCCCGCGGCCGCTGGCGCCCCTCGGGTCCCCCTCGCGGCCCTCCTTGGCCGGTGCGCGACTGCGTGGGGGGTGACCCCAGCCGAACTGGTCAGCGCGAGCCGCCGCCGGGTGGTGGCGCACGCCCGGGCGGTGGCGAGCTTCCTGGCCGTGCGGGAACTCGGGCTCCCCATGACCGTGGTCGCCCGCCAATTCGGGATCTCACCGACCGTCGTGCGGGCGGGCGTCGCCCGGGGGGCCATCCTCTTGGCGGAGCGGCGTTTGAGGGGAGCCGATCTCCTCAGGACAGCAAGAAAACAACCGCGATAAGCGCGCTACGTCCCCCATCGTCCCGAGGCGAGGTCGGTGGTCATGATCGCGCATGGCGCCGGCGTCGTCCGCTAACTTCCGGGTCCGCGGACTGGCGAGCTGGAGCGACTGCTGGAAGGGCCCTCGCGCCCGCTCAACGGAGCGGCAGCTTCCCAGCCGCTCCGTTAGCCGGAGGAAGGTCAGGCGGCAGCCAACTTCTTCACGCGGAGCGACCGGCGCTTTGCCTCGGCCCGGGCCAGATCGTA
>JACQXP010000138.1 GCA_016208645.1 Candidatus Methylomirabilota bacterium
GCGGGCGGTGCCGAGGGTGCCGGTGCCGGTGGCGCTGGCACTTCCGGGGGGGCTGCCGACGGGGCGGCGGGTGCCGTCTCGGCCGGGGCCTCGGAGCGCCGCTTGGCCTTCGACCGCTCCGCTCCCGCAGGTTGTGCGGTGCCCGCTTTGGCGGCCTTGCGGCGGACTTTCAACCCTTCCTTCCGACGCTTGCGGCGCCGGCGCAACTCTCGTTCCCTCTCTCGCACGGATAGCCTCCTTTCCTCACCAATTGCCGTAACCGTTCTTCTTGTCTGCGACGACCTTCAGGGGCTTCCCCTCGGCCCGGCTGTGCACATCCCGGATGCCGGCCACGCTGCCGTCCCGGTCCGCCAGCAGGTCCAGCTTCCAGTCGGCCTTGCCGGTCAGGGGATCGGAATAGATCCGCCGGAGGTACCGGCGGGTCTGGAGCTGTGTCCGGCTCTCCAGCAGATCCGCCAGCTCCCTGGGCAACCGGTTATGGTCGGCCCGGTAGCGCGCGATGGCCCGACGGAATTCTCCCAGGCGGAACAGGAGCTCCTCCTCCTTCTCTCGCTTGATCTGCGTGCTCCAGAGCTGCGCCACCCCAGCGGTCGCCACCCCGATGACCAGGATGCTGACGAGGAGGACGGGGTAAATGACCCCCCGAGGCGACCGCATGCAGGAGGCAGGAGGCAGGAGGCAGCGGGAGCCTCGGAATGACCAATGGCCAATGACCGATGACCAATGACGCATGACCAATTGCGAATGGCGAATGACGAACTCACCGATCCACATATCCACTGATCCACCGAGACTCCCGCGCTACCAGTCGCTGTACCGCGTCCCATCCATGGCGACGGCGTCGGAGCCGCTCCGGACGTCGAAGATACCGTTCTGCTGGCCCTGCTCATCCGTGAAATAGACCAGGGTCCAGGTATCGGCCGACCCGGTGACGGGGTCCCTGGGAACGCGGCGGATGTACCGCTTCTCCGCCAGATCGTTCAGGGCCAAGGGGTACGTCCCGTTGTCGGCATAGAACTGATCTATTGTGTCCCGGAGGATGAACAGGTCCTCCTTCAGGGTCGCCTCCTTTGCGGCCGTGACGGCCCGTTGGTAGCTCGGCTGGGCCAGGGTGATCAGGATGCCGATGATGGTGATGACGATCAAGAGCTCGATCAGCGTGAAGCCGGCGGGCGAGCCGTGAGCCGAGAGCCTAGAGCCGAGAGCCGGGACCCTGGAGCCGAGGCCTGAGCGCCGAGAGCCGGGGGTTCGCCTACCAGGCGTCATAGGTCGTCCCATCCAGGGCAACTGCCTTGCTGGCACTCCGGATGTCGTACACGTCCTTGGCGTCGGAAAGGCTGGAGTCGGGATTGTCGGAGAAGGAACGGGTGATCCATCTCCCATCCGGGCTCACGGGGTCGCGGGGAATCCGGCGCAGGATCTTGGCCTCCCCCAGTTCGTCCAGGCTGCGCGGATAGCCGGTCCGGTCCACCGAGACCCGTTTCTTGAAGTCGGCGCGGGCGTCCCGCGCGTTGGTGCGGGCCTTGTCGTACTCCGCCTTGAACTGGTCAATGCCCTCCCGCACCTTCCGCAGGGCGCGGCGCAGCTCCAGCTCCCGGGTCCGCGTCACGGTGACCTGGACCAGGGGCAGGGCGACGCCGGCCAGGACGCCCAGCACGGCGATGGAAACCAGGAGCTCGATGAGCGTCAGCCCCCGTCCCCCGTCCCCCCTCCTCCGTCGCATGGGCCCGATCATGGGCGGGGACCGGGCGGCGCGGCGGCCGGCGGGGCCGGCGGGCGCGGGGCCGGCGGTGGGACCGCGCCCGGGACGACGGGCGGCACCGGGGGGCCGAAGGTGTCGGCCGTGCCGGAGAGGAATCGCTCTACCTCGGGATCCGGGCGATCCAGGACCTTCACAATCCGGGGCGTGAGGGAGATCAGAACGTCGGTCGTGGCCCGGCTCTGGTCCCCGCTGACGAACAGACGCCCCAAGAGAGGAACATCGCTCAGGAAGGGGACCCGGCTGTTGGCCACCGACTCGCTCGATTGGAAGAGCCCGCCCAGCAGTCGGGTTTCCCCATTCTTGACCTTGATGAAGGTGTCCAGGTTCCGCGTGTTCACGGGCGGGAGGAGCTGGCCCCCGGCCACGCCGGCGATGGGCGCGCCGACGCTGCTGATCTCGAAGTTCAGCTCCACCGTGACCTCGCCATTGAGGTGGACGGTGGGTGTCAGGGTGAGCTTGAGGCCCACGTCCCGGAATTCCACCCGCGTCTCCGTGGTGGTCACGGCGCCGGTGGGCGCCGTCCCCGGCGTCGTGGCGGTGGTCGTGGTCCCGGCTGTGGCGGGCACGCTGGTCAGCGAGGAGATCTGGAACGGGCGCCGCTCCCCGATCAGCAGTCGCGCCTTCTGCCGGTCCAAGATCCGGATGGTGGGGCTGGCCAGGGTCTTGGTGCTGCCGTCGTTCTTGGCCAGGTTCAGGATCAGGGACGGGTTGGTGATGGTCAGCGTACTCAGGTCCCGGATGGACCCCGCCACGCCGGTGACCGGGATGTTGGCGGGGAACCCCAGGGTCACGGACAGGGTCCGGGGCGAGATGTCGATCCCCAGGTTCTGGAGACGGGTGCGATCCACCTCCAGGACCTCCAGGTCAATCTCCACCTCCCCCACGCTGCGATCGTTGGCGACCAAGAGCTTCCGGGCCAATTCGATCTTCTCCGCTGTCTCCCGGACGACCAGGGCGTTGAGCTTCTCGTTGACGAAGACCTGCCGGGTGTTGAGGATGGTCCGCAGAAGGTTCACCGCGATCTTGGCGTCGGCGTCGGTGAGGTAGAAGGTCTGGACCACCAGATTGTCGTACTGCTGATGCTTGCCGGGATTGTCGGGGACCACGATGACCGTGTTGTCGGCGACCCGCTTGGCGAACAAGCGGTTGGAGGTCAGGATCAGGTTGAAGGCCTCGCGCAGGGGAAGATCCTTGAAGTAGGTGGTGACCCGCTTGGCCGGCAGCGACTCGTCGGTGAAGATGTTGACCCCGGCGGTGCGGGCGAAGACCTCCAGGACCTCCTTGATGTCCGTGTCGCGGAACCGCAGCGTCACCGGCTTGGTGGAGAAGAGCCGCGCCGCGGCCTGCTCGGCGTCCGCCTCCGCCTTGGGCGGGGGTGCCTCGGCAGGACGGCCAAGCGGTCCAGCCCCTCCTGGGCTGCCCGGTTCTCGGCGTTGTACCCCAGGGCGCGGCGATAGGCCACGCCGGCCTCCTCCAGGCGCCCGGCCGTCTGCAGCTCCCGGGCCTGCCGGACCAGGGCGTTGGACGCCTCCTGCATGGCCCGCGCAAGCCCGAGGCGGACCTCCACGTTCTTGGGATCCCGGCTGGCCGCGTCCAGGTAGAACTGGACCGCATCCTCCCAGCGGCCGGCCGCGCTGAGTGCCTCCCCGCGCTCCAGCGCGACCTCTGCGGCACAGCCCAGCAGCATGGCGCCCAGAACGAGCGGCGCCATGCAATGCAAAATGGAAAACGGACAACTGACAATGGAAGACCGAGATGGTTTCTGATAGATTGGTTTCCGTTGTCCGTTGTCGGTTGTCGGTTGTCGGTTTTTCATTGTCAGTTTACCGCTTGGGAGCGGCCCCTGCCTCCGGCGACAGGGGAAGGCGAACCTGCCTGTCCCCCGTGACGGATGACAGAAGGACGGCGTCCTCCGTGACCGATTGGATACGGAAGCGTCCCAGAAGCGTGGCCCCCACCTCCACCGTGTGCACCTCGGGGCCGTGCACGATGAACGCCATCGCCACCTCCCCGGCCTGGAGAAATCCCACGTACCGGAGGCGCTTCGCCTCTTCCTGGAAGGGGTCCGGCGGCGGGGGCCCCGCGGGTGCCGGCGTCACCGCGGCCCCCACCGGGGCCGGCAGCGGGGGCGGGGATCCGAAGATGTTGTGGACCTCCGCGGGATAGGCCGGGGACGGCAGGTCCAGCAGTTCCCGCTTCAGGCGCGGGAGCCCGGCGCCCTGCGCCAGCGTCCTCCGCGCGGGTGCCACCCCGCGGGCCGCGGGCTTGGGCGAGGTTGTCCGCGGCGCGCGGAAAACGAACAGCAGTCCCCAGACGCCGAGGAGGGCCACCAGGATGAGGAGCTTCCGCTGCCGCGAGTCCATTCGTTCGTGCGCCGACCGGCGGCGCGTCTCCTACCGGAGGTAGACGGCCAGTTGCAGTTGCACCTGCAACTGCGAGGTTCCCTTGGGATCTCTCAACGACACCCGCTCGATCACCAGGTGGCGACGCATGCCCTCCAGTTCGTACAGGAGGCGGCGGACCTTCCCGTAGGTTCCCTCCACCCCCATGAGGAGGGTCACCCTGGTGAGGCCGGCCTCCTTCACATCGGACGGTCGGTACTCCACGGCCGGGACCTCCACCGCCAGGGATCGGGCCAGCTTGGTGAGCCGGCCGATGACTCCCACCAGGTCGGCCCGGCGGGGATAGCCTTGCGCGAATTCCTCGATCTCTCGGAAGGCGGTCAGCAGGACCTCGCTGGACTGCCCTTCGCGCTGCAGCGCCCGGATGCGCCGCTGGAGATCCAGCAACTGGTTCTCCTGTTGCAGTCGCTGGTCGCGGGCCGGCAGCAGAAGGAGGGCCAGGACCAGCCCGTTCGCCAGAAGCGGCACCGCGGCCGCCCACCAGAGCCGCCGCGCCCGCGGTCCGCCTGGGGGAGGAGGTACACGTCCCGGAACACGCTCCGCTCCTCCAGGCCGCGCAGGAAGAGACCCAGGTCGTCGAAGGAGCGCGCCACCCCGCGCAACCTCACCACGCGGGACGCCAGGTCCGGATGGATCTCGCTGAGCGACACGAAGGGCGGCACGGACCGCTCCAGTTCCAGGAGGAGGCCGGTCCAGGGAAAGGCCGAGGCCTCCAGGATCTGATTATACACGCCGACCTTGGTCTCGTACCGCTTGAGGGCCTCCTCCGGGACGGCGGCCAGGATCGCGCGCACCTCGTCCTGGTGGCGGCGGAATTCCGCTTCCATCTGGGCAAAGCGTGCCGCGATGGCCCGACCCTCCTGGCTGCCCACAACCCAGAGCGCGACCTGGCCCGCCAGGAGGAAGGCGAGCACCGCCACCGCAGCAGCGGCCCGGAGCAGCTCGCGGCGGCCCCGCCGATAGTCCGAGGCGGACAGATTGAACCCCGAGGTCAGCATGATCGGATGGCGGCCCCGATGGCCGGTCCCCAATGGATCAGGTCGTCCGGATGTCCCTCCGCGGAGAGCGCCGCGCACAGATCCAGGGCGGTGATGGGGACGGCCACCCACTCTGCCAGGGCGGAGGCGATCTCGGCCGCCTGCGGCCCCAGGCCCCCCAGGACCATCGCCTCCACGGGTCCTCCGCCTTCGGATTCCCGGCAGAAGGTGACCGAGTCGGCGACCTCGCGAAGCAGGCTGGCACGGCCGGCACCGGCCCACGCCTCCCGCCCCGCGGGCAGGGTCCGCCAGAATCGTGGCCGGCCCTCCTGCACCACCAGGAACGTCGTCCGCGTCCCGCCGACGGCCAGGAGCCCGGTCGTGCCGCGTGAAAGCGAAGCCGAGGCCGCCTGGGCCAGGCTGATGCTCCGGGCGTCCAGCACGGCCGGGCGAAGGCCCGCGTCTGCCAGAACCTTTTCGTATTCCGTCAGGATGCGGTCCCGAGCCATCAGGCAGATCACCCGCAGGCGGCCGTCCGGACCGGCGGCCGGCGGCAGGAAGTCAAGCCGCGCCTCCTCGGCCGGAAAGGGGAGCAGATCGCGGGCCTGCCAGCAGAGAAAGCGCCGGGCGTCCGGCCGGCTGGCGGGCAACTCGTCCGTGGCGATGGCCCGCAGGCTGAAGACCGGATCGGGCAGGGCCACCCGCACCCAGCCTCGACACCCGCCGCTCCGGCCGAGATCCCGCAGGAGCCCGCTCAGGGTGCCGGCGTCGGCCACATTACCGTCCTTCAGGGAGGGCCGGATGAGCCCGGATGGCACCGCCACCTCTGCCCGCCGGTGGAGGCGGAGGCACCCTCGCCGCAACTCCGCGCGGCAGAGGCGCAGCGTCTCGGGTCCGATCTCCAATCCCCAACTCATCGCTCGCTCTCGCTTGCGCAACTGAAAACTGACAACCGACAACTCAAAACCGGTCAGCCCGACCCGCTCCACCAGATGACCGGTTGTCGGTCGTCCGTTGTCAGTTTTCAATTGGCGGTGTCGGTTGTCAGTTGTCCGTTGTCAGTTTTCCATTCGAGGGACCGAGCCGCCCGGCGGCTTACTCCGCGAACGTCACCCGATTGATCTCGGCCACCGTCGTGCCCCCGGCGCGGGCCTTCTCCAGCGCGCCAGCCCGCAGGAGCACCGTGCCGCCCGCCCGGGCGGCCCCGGCGATCTCGCTGGCCGGCCGGCGATCCATGATCAGGGTGCGGATGGGATCGGTCATCTCCACCAGCTCCGCCACCGCGGTGCGACCACGGAAGCCAGTTCCGTGGCATTCCTCGCAACCAACCGCCTCGTAAAAGGTGTGCACCGCGTCCCGATCGGGATGCAGCCCCGAGTCCACCAGGACCTCCTGTGGATAGCGGACGGGTCGGCGGCACGCGTGACACAGGACCCGCACCAGGCGCTGGGTCAGGATGCAGTTCAGGGACGAGAGGAAATGATACGGCTCCAGCCCCATGTTGAGGAACCGGCCGATGACATCCATCACGTTGTTGGCGTGCACCGTCGTGAACACCAGGTGGCCGGTGAGGGCCGACTGGACCGCGATCTGAGCCGTCTCCGGGTCGCGGATCTCGCCCACCAGGATCTTGTCCGGGTCGTGGCGCAGGATGCTGCGCAGGCCGCGGGCGAAGGTGAGGCCCTTCTTCTCGTTCACCGGGATCTGCACCACGTCGCGGAGCTGGTATTCGATGGGATCCTCGATGGTGATGATCTTGTCGTGGCCGGTGTGGATCTCCGAGATGGCCGCGTACACGGTCGTGGTCTTGCCCGACCCGGTGGGCCCCGTCACCAGAACCATCCCGTGGGGCCGGTGGATGTGCCGCCGGAGCCGCCGCAGGTCCGCGTCCCGGATCCCCAGGATGTCCAGGCGGAGGTCCGCCAGCTCCTGGGTGATGGCCTCCTTGTCCAGGATGCGGATCACCACGGCCTCGCCGAAGTTGCTGGGAAGGATGGAGACGCGGAAGTCAATGGAGCGGCCGCGAACTTTCAGCTTGAAGCGGCCGTCCTGGGGGACCCGGTGCTCGGCGATGTCCAGCTCCGCCATGATCTTGACCCGGGACACGATGGTGTCCAGGTGGCGCCGGTCCAGGGCCTCCATGGCCGGGCGCAGCATGCCGTCCACCCGGAACTTCACGTGGACGCGCTCCTCGCTGGCCTCGATGTGGACATCGCTGGCCCGGCGCTCCAGGGCGGTGAGCAGGATGGTGTCCACCAGGCGGATGGTCGGGCTGGCATCCGGAGGCAGCGCCTCCAGCGAGAGGACCCGCTCGCCATTGTCCTCCGCCTCCCCCTTGAAGTCCTCGCTGATGGCCTTCAGGACCCGCTGGGAGGCGTCCACGCGGCCCAGCCGCTCCAGCAGGGCCGTCCGGGTGGCCAGGACCAGGTCCACCGGGCCGCCACACCACTGGGCGAGGTCGTCGCGGAGCAGGACATTCCCGGGGTCCGCCAACGCCACGACCAGGCGGTCGCCCTCGTGGCGGAGGGGCAGGAACAGGTCACGACGCATCCGTTCCAGGGGGAAGGCCTCCAGGACGCCGGATTCGAGGGGCGTGCCCGCCAGATCCACCACGGGCAGGTCGTACAGCCGGCTGAGCGCGCGGACCAGGGCGTCCTCGGAGAGCAGACCACCGTCCACCAGGTGCCAGCCCAGGCCGCCTCGCACCCCGTTCTGCTGGGCCAGGGCCCGGTCCAGGGCGGAGCGGGAGAGGTGGCCCTCGCCGACCAGAACGTCCTCCAGGGTGCGATAGCGGATCACCTGTCTCCTCTCACCGCACAACTGGAACCCGACACATGCAATGAAAAACTGACAACCGACAACGGAAAACCGGCCAACCGCGGACCTGTGCTGTGCATTGTCAGTTGTCCGTTGTCAGTTTGAAATTGCTCATTGCCCGCCAGGGTCTAGCGCACGACGGCGGAAAGGTGGAAGATGGGCAGGTACATGATGACGACGATGGTCGCCACCACCAGTCCCATCCCGATCATGATGACGGGCTCGATCACCGCCGCCAGGGCCGTAAGGCGAGTGTCCACCTCGGCATCGTGGTCGCCACCACCAGTCCCATCCCGATCATGATGACGGGCTCGATCACCGCCGCCAGGGCCGTAAGGCGAGTGTCCACCTCGGCATCGTAGAGGTCGGCCACGTGGCCCAGCATGTCTCCCAACGAGCCGCTGCTTTCCCCCACGGCCACCATCTCCAGGACCAGTGGGGGAACGACGCCCGAGCTGCCCAGCGCATCCGCCAGGCTGCTGCCCGCGGCCACCCGGGGAATCGCCGGCCGGAGGGCCCCCGTCAGATAGGCGTTCCCCACGGTGCCGAGCGTGATCTGCAACGACGGGATCATGGGAATCCCACCCCCCAGGGTCATGGCCAGGGTCCGGGCAAACCGGGAGAAGAGGTAGCCTCGGGCCAGGTCTCCCACCCAGGGGAGGCCCAGGATCCAGCGGTCCATCGCCTGGTGACCGGCTGGCGTCGCACGCCAGCGCCAGGCCACCATCAGGAGGAGCGCGGCGCCACCGCCGACCAACGGGAGGACCTCCCGCAAGCGCCCCGTGAGGGCCACCAGCAGGCGGGTTGCCACGGGCAGCTCGGCCTCCAGGTCCCCGTAGATCCGGGTGAAGGTGGGCACCACGAAGGTCAGCAGGAACAGGATGACGGCCCCCGAGGCCAGGCAGAGAACGGCCGGATAGGTCAGGGCCGCACGGAACCGCTGGCGCAGGGCCAGGATGCGCTTCTGATACTCCACGTACCGGGTGAGGGCATCCACCAGGGTGCCGCTTTGTTCACCGGCGTGGAGCGCCGCCGTGTAGAGCAGGGAGAACACGTGCGGGTGATGGGCCAGGGCGGCCGAGAGGGCCGCGCCGCCCTTCACCGCCTCCCGCACGTCGGCCAGCAGGGTTCGCAGACGAGGCTGCTGGCTCCGCTCGCCCAGCAGGTCCAGGGCGGTGAGGATGGGGAGCCCGGCCCTGATGAGGGCCAGGAGTTCCTGGTTGAAGACCAGGAGAGCCTTTGACCCGATCCGATTCAGGCCAGCGCGAGAACGGCGTGGCCCCCCCAGGGCTTCGCGCCGCACCTGAACGTCGAAGACGTAGTACCCCTGGGCTTCCAGGCTTCTCCGCGCGGCCTCGGAACTCGCCTCCTCGACCTCCTGAGCCCGCATGGATCCGGTGGGCGTGCCGATCTTGCAAGAAAAGCGTGCCATCGGCTCCCTGTTCAGGTGGGGAGGAATTCTACTCGCGCCCCGGTGGCGCGCGCAAGAAGATAATCAGGATTGCCCGAGGCATCTGTCCTGCCCCTGTCCATAGGGGTCATCCTCGCCCAGGATGCAGTGGGATTCGACCAAATTTCTCCTTGACCTTCCACGCATCATCCCTTAAAAGTCAGGGACGTCCGCGAGTCAACAACCTCGATTCCTGTGAAACTGGTTCCCGCCGTAAGCGGGCAGGTGGAGCGGTCGGTGGCGGAACGAGATCCCAAGGGCGCGCACGGCGGGCAGGCCCAGGCGCTGGATGCGACGCTCTGGTCGCGGCGCGACATCTTCTCCCTGGCCGGCTGGGCGGGCTTTTTCGGCGTCCTGGGGGCGAGCGCCCTGGCCTTCACCCGGTTCATGTTCCCGCGGGTGCTCTTCGAACCTTCCCCGACCTTCCGGGCCGGCATCCCGGATGAGTACCCGGCGGGTGCGGTCTCGGAGCGCTGGAAGAAGGACGAGCGCATCTGGGTCGTCCGTCAGGACGATG
>JACQXP010000139.1 GCA_016208645.1 Candidatus Methylomirabilota bacterium
GCAGGTGAGGAACACCTCCAGCGTGGTGCTGTGCAGGATGACGCCGAAGAAGACCAGGAGGCTGTAGGCCCCGGCCATCAGCCCCGCCAGGAGGCCGACCCCGGGGGTGAACAGCCCGCGCCCGATCCAGTAGACCAGGACGGCCGAGAGGCTCCCCAGCACGGCCTGGGCCACCATCGCGGGCAGGAGCGCGGGGCCGAAGACGGAGAACATCAGGCCCAGGAAGTAGGGGAAGCCCGGCGCCTGGTAGAAGGCCCCCTCGCCCCTCCCCAGCCAGCTGCCCTCGGCGATCCGCCGGCCCCACTGGATGAAGTGCTCCATATCCGTGCCGCGGACCAGGTTGATGTCGAGCAGCGGATGGGGCGCCATCTCGGAAAGGAACAGGAGGCGAATCAGGAAGGCGACGGCGAAGACGAGGGCAGCGTGCAGCGCCGGGCTGGCCCAGAGGACCCGGGGCACCGCGACTGAGCCCAAAAATTTCACCGCCAAGACCGCAAAGATCGCAAAGAGTCGCCAACTCTCATCAGGTCAGAGGAGCTGCCGGACCGAAATCTTCCGAACCGTATCTCCAAGTTTTCCCGCGGGCAGGTGCTTGGCGGTTAGACTGTACTGTTCGGGCTGAGTCCGCGGCAGAAATGAAGCGGGGGGAACGCTCCGTTCCCCCCGCAGGCGATTCCGGCGGCGATGATGCAGGTGAGGTGAGGCCCTGGAGCACCCGTCTCCCCCGCTCAGGAAACCGCTACCGCGGGAAATTCAGCGCCCGCCCCTGGCGATCCGCCCGTCACTGGCCACAGCACTTCTTGTACTTCTTGCCGCTGCCGCAGGGGCAGGGCTCGTTCCGGCCGACCTTGGCCCGGGGCGCTGCGACGGCAGGCGCGGCGGCCGGCCGCAGGCTCCGGCCGGGGGCGGCCTCGCGCTCGCGACGGCGTCGGCCGTCGCCCGGCGGCGTCAGGGGCAGCTCCGTGAGATCGCCGGCCTGGGCGATCCGCTCTGTCTCCACGGTCACCTGCACCTTCATCAGGCGCTCGACGGCCTCCGTGGCGATCCGCGCCTCCATGGCCTCGAACATCGCGAAGCCCTCGCGCTTGTACTCGATGAGGGGGTCCTTCTGGCCGTACCCCCGCAGGCCGATCCCCTCCTTCAGGTGATCCATGGCCAGCAGGTGGTCCTTCCATTGTGAATCCACCACCTGGAGCAGGAACATCCGCTCCAGGTAGCGCATGAAGTCGGTGCCGATCTGCGCCTCCTTGGCCCGGTAGGCGCCCTGGACCTTCTGCAGCAGGTCCTCCTTGAGGAGGGCCCGCGTGAGGCCCTCGATCTCTTCCTTGGTCCAGGAGACCTGGAGGTCGAACTGGCGCTTGACCGCCTCGGCCAGGCCGACCATGTCCCATTCCTCCGGATAGGTCTCTTCATTGGCGTACAGGTCCAGGCTGCCGTCCAGGACCTCCTCCAGCATCCCCTCGACGACCTCCCGGATGTCGTCTCCTTCCAGGAGCTTCCGGCGCTCGCCGTAGATGATCTTGCGCTGGGTGTTCATCACGTCGTCGTACTCGAGGAGGTGCTTGCGGATCTCGAAGTTGTGGGCCTCCACCCGCTTCTGGGCCGTCTCGATGGCGCGGGTCACCCAGGGGTGCTCGATGGGCTCCCCCTCCTCCATGCCCAGCTTGTCCATGATCTTGGCGATGCGCTCCTGGGCGAAGAGGCGCAGGAGGTCGTCCTCCAGCGACAGGTAGAATCGGGACGACCCCGGATCGCCCTGCCGGCCGGCGCGCCCGCGGAGCTGGTTATCAATGCGCCGCGCCTCGTGCCGCTCGGTCGCCAGGATGTGGAGCCCCCCCAGCTCGACCACGTTCTGGTGCTCGGCCTCGATCTGCTTGCGCACGCGCGCCAGCGCCGCGGCGTAGCTCTCCGGGTCGTCGGTCTCCAGCAGGCCGTAGCGCAGCATGTCCCGCACCTCGGCCAGGACCCTCTCGGACTCCGCCGGGTCCAGGCCGTCCCGGCTCACCTCGCCCCGGCGCACCAGGTCGGTCGCCAGGAACTTCGGATTGCCTCCCAGCAGGATGTCCGTCCCGCGCCCGGCCATGTTGGTCGAGATGGTCATCGCCTTGAGGCGCCCGGCCTGGGCCACCACCTCCGCCTCGCGCTCGGCGTACATGGGCTTGGCGTTCAGGACCTGGTGGGGGATCCCCCGTCGCTTGAGGAGCGCGGAGACCGCCTCGGACTTCTCGATGGAGGTGGTGCCCACCAGGACCGGCCGGCCGATCTTGTACAGCTCGGCGATCTCGTCGGCAACGGCGTTCAGCTTCTCCCGCTGGGTCTTGTAGACCACGTCGTTGTGGTTCTGGCGGATCAGCGGCTGGTTGGTCGGAATGACCATCACGTCCAGGTTGTAGATCTGGGCGAACTCCGCCGCCTCGGTGTCGGCCGTGCCGGTCATGCCCGCCAGCTTGCCGTACATGCGGAAGTAGTTCTGGATCGTGATGGAGGCCAGCGTCTGGTTCTCCCGCTCGATCTTGACCTTCTCCCTGGCTTCCACCGCCTGGTGCAGCCCGTCGCTCCACCGGCGCCCGGGCATCAGGCGGCCGGTGAACTCGTCCACGATGATGACCTCGCCGTCCTTCACCACGTAGTCCACGTCCCGCTTGTAGAGGGTGTGGGCCCGCAGGCCCTGCTGGACGTGGTGGACGATGTCGATGTTGGCCGGCTCGTACAGGTTCTTCACCCCCAAAAGCTTCTCCACCGTGAGGACGCCGGTCTCCGTCAGGGCCACGGTCCGCGCCTTCTCGTCCACGATGTAGTCGCCGGTGGCGGTGGCCTCGATCTCGTGCAGCTTGCCGCTGGTGATGGTGGCCGCCCGCTTCAGGCGGGGGATGATCCGGTCAATGGTGTAGTACTTGTCGGTGGATTCCTCCGAGGGCCCGGAGATGATGAGCGGGGTCCGGGCCTCGTCAATGAGGATGTTGTCCACCTCGTCCACGATGGCGTAGTGCAGCTCGCGCTGGACGAACTCCGCGGCCGAGAATTTCATGTTGTCGCGAAGGTAGTCGAACCCGCACTCGCTGTTGGTCCCGTAGGTGACGTCGGTCCGGTAGGCCTCCTGGCGCGAGCAGGGACGCAGGTTCGCCATCCGCATGTCGGACACGCGCACCGTCGGATCGAACAGGTAGGAGGCCTCGTGCTGGAGAACCCCCACGGAGAGCCCCAGGGCGTGATAGATGGGGCCCATCCACTGGGTATCCCGCTTGGCCAGGTAGTCGTTGACCGTGATGAGGTGGACGCCCTTGCCCGTCAGGGCGTTCAGGTACACCGGCAGGGTGGCCACCAGGGTCTTGCCCTCGCCCGTGGCCATCTCGGCGATCTTCCCCTCGTGCAGCACCATGCCGCCGATGAGCTGGACGTCGAAGTGGCGCATGTTCAGCACGCGCCGGGCGGCCTCACGGCAGACGGCGAACGCCTCGGGGAGGATCTCTTCCAGGAGGGCCTGGGTGTCCCCGTTGCCGCCGGCCGCCTGGGCCACGCGTTCCCGGAAGGCGGCCGTCTTGGCACGGAAGTCCGCGTCGCTCAGGCGCTGCATCTCGGGCTCGAGGGCACCGATGGCCTGCACCCTCGGGCGGAGGCGCGCCAGCTCCCGCTCGTTCTTGGTGCCCACGATCTTCTGGATCAGGTGTTTGAACATCGGGCACTATCCACCCTTCCACACCGGCCACATGCAGCCGGCGTATGGTACCAGACAAACCGGGAGGCAGCAATCCAATTCCCGGAGCCGAAGCCCAGCCCGCGGGCCTGAATCCCCCACTCCCGGGATCACGCCCGAGGCAGCTACGGCCCCGCCCCGGACCGCATGGGGAGAGGCGGCCAGGGATGGGGTGAAACCGGGGAGGTCGAAAAAAGAAGCCCCGGGGGAAGATCCCGGGGCTCTTGCAGGGATCCGATGGGGGAATGCCTACGACTGGCCGCCGGATTCCCCCTCGCTGGCGAACTTCGCTCCCGACGGATCCACGATGTACTTCAGCGGATTCACCGTGGTCCCGTTCACCTGGACCTCGTAATGGACGTGCGGCCCGGTGGTCCGACCCGAGGTCCCCACGTAGGCAATGACCTCGCCGCGCCGGACCTGCTGCCCTTCCTTCACCCGGTTGCTGCTGCTGTGCGCGTAGAAGGTTGTGAAGCCGTGCCCGTGGTTGATGAAAACCACATTCCCGAAAGCCGACAGCGGACCCGAGAAGGAGACGACCCCATCGGCCGTGGCCAGGATGGGACTCCCATGGGGGGCGGCGACATCCAGCCCCTCGTGCATTTCCCGC
>JACQXP010000140.1 GCA_016208645.1 Candidatus Methylomirabilota bacterium
GGCCGTGGATTGCGTCCAGTGTCACCCGTATCGCGCGACGGCGGTTGCCGCCTCCACCCTGCGATACCTCAGCGGGGCCTACAATCCTCGGCCGCGGGTCGAGGTGGACGACACGAACTGCTTGGCCAGCGGCTGTCACGAGCAGCGCCTCCTCAAAGCCCAGGAGACGTTCCGGGGCAGGATCCGGTTCGACCACCAGGTCCACTTGAAGAGCACGCCCCGGGGCATCCAGCTCCGCTGCACGAGCTGCCACAACCAGATCGTGCAGAAGGGACACGTGACGGTCACGGAACAGGTCTGCTACACCTGCCACTTCAAGGGCGCCGGCCCCGGCCAGGCGGTGACTGGGTGCGAGAGCTGCCACGGGAAACCCAAGAAGCTGGTGGAGCATGCCGGCTTCTCCTTCAGCCACGAGTCCTACCTGAAGATCGGCGTGTCCTGCAGCCAGTGCCACGTGCAGGTCGTGACGGGCGACGCGGGGGTCGCCAAGGAGCGGTGCGCCGCCTGCCACATCGGCCGCGAGGATCGGATCAAGGACGTCCAGTTCCTGCACGACAATCACATCAGCCGGCACAAGGTGGACTGCCAGGAGTGCCACGGGCCCATCCGCCACGGCAAGATCCAGGTGGTGGAGCCGCTGGAGGTGCGCTGCGAGAGCTGCCACATCCGGCAGCACAGCCTGCGGAAGCTCATGTACATCGGGACGGGAGGCAGGCTGATTCCCGACCTGCCCAGCCGGATGTTCGCGGCCCAGGTGAGCTGCACCGGCTGCCACATCCACGTGACGGAGAAGGGCGCGATCCTGTCCCACGAGGCACGGACCACGGCCCAGCGGGAGGCCTGCGTCACCTGCCACGGGGCGGGCTACGATAAGATGTATGATGATTGGAAGGCCGTCATGGCCAGGCTCATCCAGGCCTACGCCGGCTTCCTGGCCGAGGCGGAGAAGCAGGCGGCGGGGAAGCCGCTCCCCAGGACTCACGCCACCGCCCTCAAGGACGCCCGGGAGGCCTATCTCTTCGTGAAAGACGGACGCGGGGAGCACAACGTGGAGTACGCGGTGAAGCTCCTCCAGGCGGGCGCGGCGCGGGTAGATGCCCTGCTCCTGGCCCTGGATCGGGCGGCCAAGCCCATTCCCCGGGACGACTTGATCGCCCAGAAGGACGCCTACTGTTTCCCGCTGTGCCACCAGCGCCTGCCCTTCAAGGCGGATGTGACGCTGGATGGCAAGAAGCTGCCGCACCAATTGCACGCCGAGTCCGGCGTCGGCTGCGGCACCTGCCACTCGGTCAGCAAGCACAAGGCGCTGGCAGTGGATCGCCGCGCCTGTCAGGCCTGCCACCCACCCGCCTCCTGAATCCCGTATCTCCCCTCACCCGGCCTCTCCCCCTCGGGGAGAGGAGAGAGGTGAGGGGCAAAACGTGCGGTTCTCCTGACCTTCCCGCGAGGGCGGGGGGATGAGGCTTGCGACCCCTCCGGGGCGATGCTACAGTCAGGCGCGAGTGCAGACATCCTGGCGCCGGAGGGGGGAAAGGCATGTCCGAGACACACCCGCCCGATACGTCCGGACGGTTCCGACGGTTCTGGCAGACCCTGTTGGGCCAGGAGCCGGACCTCCGCCTGGAAACGCGCTGGCAGAAGTTCATGGCCTTCTGGGGGCTGCACGTGCCCCCGCCGGGCCGACAGGACCGCCTGCACATCCGACCGCGGTTCTTCAAGGTTGTCGGCGCCGTCGCCGTTGCCGTGCCGCTCCTCCTCCTGGGCACTGCCTACAAGGTCAGCACGTCGCCGCTCCTCTGCAACCAGTGCCACATCATGAAGCCGTACTACCTGGCCTGGAAGACCTCCAAGCACAACTTCGTGCCCTGCGTGGACTGCCATTACCCGCCCGGTTTCCGCGATACGATGTGGGTGAAGTACCAGGCGATGGCCCAGGTGGCGAAGTGGGCGACGCAGACGTACAGCAGCAAGCCCTTCGCCGAGATCGAGGATGCGAGCTGCCTGCGCTCCCAGTGTCACTCCACCCGGCTCCTGGAGGGCAAGGTCACGTTCAAGCGCGGGATCATCTTCGACCACCGGCCCCACCTGGAGCAGCCGCGGCGTGGTCGGCAGCTCCGCTGCACGAGCTGCCACTCCCAGATCGTGGTCGGCACCCACATCGAGGTGACCGAGACGACCTGCTTCCTCTGTCACTTCAAGGGACAGAAGAAGGCCAGGGAGCTGCTACCCATCGGGGGCTGCCCCCTCTGCCACCAGCCGCCCAAGGGGAACATCCAGCTTGCCGGCGGCGTCATCTTCAACCACAAGGAGTTCGTGGACGAGCGGGGGACCCAGTGCCAGAAGTGCCATCTGGATGCCATCCAGGGCGACGGCCAGGCGCCGCGGGAGCGCTGCTTCACCTGCCACAATCAGCCCGAGAAGCTGGCCAAGTACGAGGACCACGAGTTCCTCCACGACCTCCATGTGGCCCAACACAACATCGAGTGCGCCCGCTGCCACACGGAGATCACGCACCAGATCCAGACCAAGAAGGAGCCCCTGGCAGTGGGCTGCGAGGCCTGCCATGAGGCCAAGCACGGCGGCCAGCGGGCCATGTACCTGGGGACGGGGGGCAAGGGTTCGCCCGCGATCCCGAGCCACATGTACACGGCGCGGGTGGACTGCGTGGCCTGCCACATCGCCCCCAAAGCCGAGGATATTCACCGCGTCCAGTTCACCGGCCAGACCTTTGCCGCCTCCGAGGCGGCCTGCGTCTCATGCCACGGGAAGCGGCCGCGGAGGCCAAGCGGCTCTTGGCCGAGGCGCAGTTCAACTACGAGTTCGTGGAGCACGGGAAGGGCGTTCACAACGTCTTCTACGCCGCCGACCTGCTCCAGCGGGTGAATGGCACGGCCAACCGGGTCATGACGCTTCTGGGGAAGAGCCCGATCACCCTCCCCCGGGAGAACCTGATCCGGGGCGGCTACTGCGCCACGCTGTGCCACAGCCAGGCGGGCGTGGTCTTCAAGCCCGAGGTAAAATTCGAGAAGCGGGTGAGCGTCCCCCACCAGAAGCACTTCAACCAGTACGGGGCGGTCTGCACCGACTGCCATTCCCCGGACCTGCACAAGGCCGTGACCATCACGGCCCAGGGGTGCCAGGCCTGCCACCACAGCGCGACCAACGACAAGTGCACCACCTGCCACGCCGCCCAGGCGGGTCTCTACGCCGCCACGCTGGAGACGGCGCTGCCGGTGAAGAAGGACCCCAACATCATGGCGGGCAAGGTGGACTGCGTCGGCTGCCACGACCTCACCAAGAAGCATTCCGTCGCGTCCCAGGCGGAGCAGTGCACCCAGTGCCACGACAAGGGCTACCGGGACATGGTGGCCATGTGGCAGGACCAGGTCGGCGGGGCGCAGAAGTCCGCGAAGGCGGCGCTGGAGAAGGGGGAGGCAGCCCTGGCGTCGGCGAAGAAGGCCCGGCGGCAGGTGACCGCCGCCGCCGATCTTCTGGCCGGGGCGCGGAAGGACTATGAGTCCATGGTCAAGGCCAAGGGCCTCCACAATCCCGACCTGGCCGAGGCGATCCTGACCGAAAGCAAGAAGGCGGCGGAGCGGGCGGTCGCCCTGCTGCAGAAATAGCTGCTTATGGCGTATTGCTTATGGCAAATGACCGGATCGAGCCATACGCCATTCGCCATAGGCCATAAGCAGGAAATAGAGAGATGAGCACCGGGTACCGCATCGTCAAGAAGGAAGTCTACTCGCCCGTGACCTACATGTGGGAGGTCGAGGCGCCCGACGTGGCGCGGGCGGCGCAGCCCGGCCATTTCCTGATGGTCCGCATCAACGAGGAGGGCGAGCGCATCCCCCTCACCGTGGCGGATTTCGACCGCCGGCGCGGCACGGTGAGCGTGGTCATCCAGGCGGTGGGGAAGTCCACCCGGGAGATGATGGCGCTGGCCGAGGGGGATTCGATCCTCGACTTCATCGGGCCGCTGGGCGAGGCCAGCCACATCCAGCGGCGGTCGAAGGTCATCCTGGTGGGCGGCGGCCTAGGCGTGGCCCCGGTGTACCCGCAACTGCGCGCCTACAAGGAGGCCGGCAGCAGCACGCTCTCCATCATCGGATTCCGGACGAAGGACCTGGTCTTCTGGGAGGCAAAGTTCCGGGCGCAGAGCGACGAGCTGCACATCGCCACCGACGACGGGTCCTATGGCCACAAGGGATTCGTCAGCCAGGTCCTCCAGGAACTCCTGGAAGCGCACCGGGACACGGAAGAGGTCGTGGCCATCGGCCCCCTGCCCATGATGAAGGCCTGCTGCGACGTCAGTCGTCCCTTCGGGGTCCGCACCATGGTCAGCCTGAACTCCATCATGGTGGATGGGACCGGCATGTGCGGAAGCTGCCGGGTGACCGTGGGCGGGAAGCTGAAGTTCGCCTGCGTGGACGGCCCCGACTTCGACGGGCACCAGGTGGACTTCGAGGAGTTGATGCGGCGGCAGCGGCGGTTTCAGCGGGAAGAGCAGGAATCGCTGCAGCGATACGAAGAGGAGTGCCGGCTCTTGGGGCGCACCCGCTCGGGGTCGTGAGGGGTGAAACGTGAGGCGTGAGGGGTGTTCGATTTCTCGCTTTACGCCTCACGCCTGACGCCTTACGTTGCAAAGAAGGATCGGTTCATGACCACCGTGAAGACGATTCACACCATCCCCAAGGGCCGGACCCCCATGCCCGAGCAGGAGCCAGAGGTCCGGGCCACGAACTTCGAGGAGGTGGCCCTGGGATACACCCTGCCGGAGGCCCTGCGCGAGGCGGACCGCTGCCTCGAGTGCAAGAAGCCCCGCTGCATCGCCGGGTGCCCCGTGGGCATTGACATCCCGGGCTTCATCCGGGCCATCGCCCAGCAGGACATGCGCCGTGCCTACGAGATCCTGCGCCAGGACAACCCGCTGCCGGCGGTGTGCGGCCGCGTGTGCCCCCAGGAGAGCCAGTGCGAGGTCCGCTGCATCGTGGGGATCAAGGCGGAGCCGGTCTGCATCGGCCGGCTGGAGCGGTTCGCCGCGGACTATGCCATGGCGCACTTCGAGCCCGAGAAGCCCCGCATCACGCCCGCGGGAAAGAGGGCGGCCATCATCGGCTCCGGGCCGGCCGGGATCGCCTGCGCCGCCGACCTGGCGCGGGCGGGCGTGGACGTCACGATCTTCGAGGCGCTGCACATGGCCGGCGGGGTCCTGAAGTACGGGATCCCGGAGTTCCGGCTGCCCAAGAGCATCGTGGACCGCGAGATCGCGCTGCTGGAGCAGATGGGGGTCACAATCGAGCTGAACACGGTCATCGGGAAGCTGTTCACGATCCCCCAGCTCATGCAGGAGAAAGGATTCGACGCCGTCTTCGTCGGGACCGGGGCGGGCTTCCCCAAGTTCCAGGGCATCCCGGGCGAGAACCTGAACGGGGTCTTCTCGGCCAACGAGTTCCTGACGCGGGTGAATCTCATGCGGGGCTTCCGCCATCCCGAGTACGACACGCCGGTGGGGATGGGGCGACAGGTCGCGGTGATCGGCGCCGGCAACACCGCCATGGACTGCGTCCGCTGCGCCCTGCGGATGGGGGCCGAGAAGGTCACGCTGGTGTACCGGCGCACCCAGAAGGAATCGCCGGCGCGGGCCGAGGAGCTGCACCACGCCATGCAGGAGGGGATCCAGTTCCAGTGGCTCACCAACCCGGTGCGGATCCTGGGGAACGCCGAGGGGTGGGTGAGCGGGATGGAGTGCATCCGGATGGCCCTGGGCGAAGCGGACGCGTCCGGCCGGCGCGCCCCGGTGGAGCAGCCCGGCACCAATTTCGTGATCCCCGTGGAGACCGTCATCTACGCCCTCGGGACGCGGGCCAATCCCATCATCGCCAAGAGCACCCCCGGCCTGAAGACCAACCAGTGGGGGTACATCGAGGTGGACGAGCAGACCGGGATGACCTCGCTCCCCGGCGTGTTCGCCGGCGGCGACATCGTCACCGGGTCAGCCACGGTCATCCTGGCCCTGGGCGCGGGCCGGCGCGCGGCCACGGGGATGCTCCGGTATCTGGGCCTGCGGCCGGCGGAGACGCCCGCGGCGGCCGCGGCCAAAGCCTAACGGCCGCGTATGGCTTATGGCGTATGGCAATGCCGGCACGATACGCCACAGAGCGAGGGCGGGTGCCTGCACCCGCGGGAGCGAGCCATAGGCCATAAGCAAGAGGAGTCGCGATGCCCAGCACCTGTCCCAAGTGCCACCAGGTCCTCGAGGAGGATTACGTCTGCTGCGCCGACGTGACCTATACGTGGAAGTGCGCGAAGTGCCGGAAGCTGTCCAAGGGCTTCGTCATCCCCTTCGGGCGGTGCGAGAACTGCGGGGGCAACCTGGAGGTCGTGGAAGAGTACGCGCTCCAGGATCCGGCCCGGCTGAAACCGATCCGGCAGGCGCTGCAGGCGGAGATGAACGCGCACACCTTCTACGCCATGGCGGCGGAGGAAGCGACGGATGCGGATGTCCGGGCGCTGTTCGCCAGCCTGAGCGAGATGGAGCGGGAACACCTGGAGAATCTCTCGGACAAGTACCACGCCCACATCGAAATGGACGGCCGGCACACCCCCCATCCCAAGATCCGGCAGATCATCCTGGACAAGATCGAAGAGGTCCCCGCCCCCGACCGGCCGCTGGCCCTGTACGAGCGGGCCATCGAGATGGAGCGGCGGGCCCGCGCCTTCTTCCTGCAGCAGGTGGAGGGCCTGGAGGAGGGACTGGAGCGCGAGATCTACCGCGAGCTGGCCGCCGAGGAAGACGAGCACATCGCCCTCCTGGAGGCGGGCCTGGCCAAGACCAGGGAGGCCCTGGGTCGCCGCTGACGTCCGCGCCGAATGCGCCGGACCACGCGGCCCTGGCTGCGACTGTCCCGTGCCGGGAAGTGCGGAAATGCCAGCCAGTCCCGCGTGCCCTCGCCCGGGTGATTCCCCATGCCGTTGTTCCACAGCCTGAAGGTCAAGTTCGTCGCCGCCCTGGTCCTGCTGGTCAGCCTGGTCATCGGGCTGTCCACCTGGTGGACCCTGGAGGTCCACCGGGGGCACATGCTCCATGCCACGGAGGACAAGGTCCGCGCCCTGACCGAGGCGATTGATCGGGGCATTCACGTGGCCATGCGGGAGGGGCGCAGCCAGGACGTTCAGCGCATCCTGGAAGAGGTGGGCCGAGACCCAGACATCGAGAAGATCATCGTCTTCGATACCCATGGGAAGATCCTGCGCGCCTCGCAGGTGGACCTGGTGGGGCGGGTCCTGGATCGGGACCGCCTGTCCCGCTACCTGGACCAGGCGGACTTGGCGGTGGCCAGGGTCCACGAGAACGGCCGGTTGGTCCAGTCGGTGGTGAAGAAGATCCGCAACCGCCCCGAGTGCTTCGCCTGTCACGGGGCCGGGGAGGCGGTCAACGGCATTCTGCACGTGGACATGTCCTTCCGGAAGACCCAGGAGCAGATCGCGGAGATGGAGGGAATGGCGCTCTGGACGATGCTTCTCACCGCGGCGGTTCTGGCGGCCGGCGGGGCCATCCTGATGGTCCGCCTGGTGGAGCGGCCGGTCGGCAGCCTGATCCGGGCGATGGCCAAGGTGGAGGGCGGGGACCTGGAGACCCGGGCCGGGCCGGGGCAGCGGGACGAGATCGGGCGACTCGCCGAGAGCTTCAACACCATGGTGGATCGGCTGAAGGCGGCCCGGGCGGAGATCGAGGCCTTCCACCACCAGCGCCTGGCCCGGGCGGAACACCTGGCGACCCTGGGAGAGCTGGCCGCCTCGCTGGCCCACGAGGTCAAGAACCCCCTGGCAGGAATCGCCGGCGCCATCCAGGTGATGGCTGATGAGCTGCCTGAGGCGGATCCCAAGCGGGAGATCATGCGCGAGATCCTCGAGCAAGTGCACCGGCTGGACAAGACGGTGCGGGATCTGCTGGCCTTCGCCCGCCCCGGGAAACCGGACATCGGCCCCTGTGACATCCACCAGGTCCTGGATCGCGTCCTCATCCTGCTGGCGGAGAACCCGGCGGCCAAGCAGGTGCGCGTGGTCCGGGCCTACCAGGCCGGCATCCCCAGCCTGGACGCCGACAGCAAGCAGTTGGGGCAGGTGTTCCTGAATCTCCTCCTCAATGCCATCCAGGCGATGCCCACGGGGGGCCAGATCACCCTGAAGACGACCATGCGGCCTGTCTGCGTGCCCCGCACAGGCAGGGAGATAGACGGCGCGGAGGGGAACGCACCGATGGCCGGGGACCGGGGAGTAGAGGTTGCCCTCACCGATACGGGTCCGGGCATCCCCCCGCATCTCCTCCAGGACATCTTCAATCCCTTCTTCACCACAAAGCATCGGGGGACCGGCCTGGGCCTCTCGGTCAGCCGCCGGATCGTGGAGGACCACGGGGGCTGGATCGAGGCTGAGAGTTCGCCGGGCCAGGGCGCCACCTTTCGCGTCTGGCTGCCTGTCGGACCAGTGACGCATCGAACCGGAGAACCGCTCCCATGACGCCGGGACCAGCCACCGTCCTGGTGGTGGACGACGAGCATCTGATCCGCTGGTCGCTGGAGCAACAGCTCCGGCGCGACGGGTATACCGTCCTCCTGGCCGAGACCGGGGCCGAGGCCCTGTCCAAGGCCCAGGCGGAGAGCCCGGACCTGATCCTTTTGGACGTGCGCCTCCCCGATGCCGACGGCCTGGAGATCCTGGAGCGGCTCCGGGCCAGCGATCCCGAGGGCCTGGTCATCATGATCACGGCCCACGGCGGGGTGCAGTCGGCCGTGCGGGCCATGAAGCTGGGCGCCCACGACTACGTCATCAAACCCTTCGACATGGAGGAGCTCAAACTCACGGTCCGGAAGGCCCTGGAGACCCGGGCGCTGCGGCGCGACGTGGCCCGCTTCCAGGCGGAGCTGCGCTACGGCTCGGGCCTGGGCGACATCGTCGGCCTCAGCCGGGTCATTCGGGATCTCAAGGCGCTCGTCCAGCGGATCGCGCAGAGCGATGCGACCACGGTGCTTCTGGAAGGGGAGAGCGGGACCGGCAAGGACCTGGTGGCCCGGGTCATCCACTTCGAAAGCGCCCGGGCCAAGCACCCATTCCTGGCGGTGAACTGTGTGGCCCTGCCCGAGCACCTGCTGGAGAGCGAGCTCTTCGGCCACGAGAAGGGCGCCTTCACCGATGCCAAGGCCCTCAAGAAGGGCCTGTTCGAGCAGGCGGACGGGGGCACGGTCTACCTGGACGAGATCGGCGACATGAAGCTGGACCTTCAGGCCAAGCTGCTCCGGTTGATCGAGGAGAAGACCTTCCGGCGGGTCGGCGGGATGCGGGACCTGCGGGTGGACGTCCGGATCATCGCGGCGACGAACCGGGACCTGGCCAAGGCGCTGGAGGCGGGGGAGTTCCGGAAGGATCTGTACTACCGGCTGAAGGTGTTTCCCATCTTCCTCGCGCCCCTGCGGGAGCACCCCGAGGACATCCTGCCCCTCACGAAGCATTTCCTCGCCCGCTTCAACCGCGAGATGCGGCGCGAGATCCTCGATCTCCATCCGGAGGCGCAGGCGTGCCTCACGCGGTATTTCTGGCCCGGCAACGTCCGGGAACTGCGGAATGTTCTCGAGCGCGCCATGATCCTGACCGGTGGCGAGGTGCTGCACCTGGAACACCTGCCGCCGGAGATCGGTGCCGGCCCGGCGGACCGCCCGCCCGCGCCCCAGACGCCCCCCAAGGCGGTGCCCGCGCCCTTTCCCACGGAGGGTGTGCGCCTGGAGGAGGTGGAGCGCGATCTCGTGCGCATGGCCCTGGATGCGACGGAGGGCAACCAGGTGCGGGCCGCGCGCCTCCTCGGGATCAGCCGGGACGCCCTGCGCAACCGGATGAAGAAGTTTGGATTCCTCTCCTCAACCTGACCCCCCTGTCGTCCCCTCCCGGTGACTTGGCCCTGCGTGGTTCCTCGCACCCCTTGAGGATGTTCACGCACACCGCGTGACGATCTCCCGCTTCCCTCTGCCTGCCCCGACCTCATGAAAGGGCTTCTCTTTCTCCCTATTTCGCCGGAGAGCCGGGCAGCCCAGATCCCGTGGCATCTCGATTGCTCTGTGGGGGCCATTCATCGAGACCCAGGTGATGCCTACACCGAGTATTCTGGTCGTTGATGACGACAAGCTCATCCGCTGGTCAGTCTCCGTGGTGCTGGGGCATGCCGGCTATCGGGTCCAGGAGGCGGCCACCGGGAAAGAGGGCCTTGCCGCGGTCCTGGAACACCGGCCGGACCTGGTTCTCTTGGATATTGCGCTTCCGGACCTGGATGGCTTCGCCGTGCTTGAGGCGATCCGCCAGACCCACCCCGACCTTCCAGTGCTGATGATGCCGGCGGATGCAACCAGCGAGACGGCGCGACAGGCTGCCCGCCTGGGAGCCCGCGGTCAACTCGACAAACCGTTCGATCCCGCCCTGCTGCAGGCCGCCGTGTCAGAGGCACTGAAACCCGCCTCGCCGCCAGACCAAACCAACGGGTAGGTCGCACGGGTCCCGTTCCCCCGTTTCCGTCATGGACGAACAGGATTGTTTGGGGATCCTGACGAGGTCCTGCGCAGAACCTCGCAGACTTCCCAGCATCTTTACTGCGTGAATTCTCGCAGTGCCTCTCTCCGGATCATGGCCCGCTCAAGAGTCCTTCCACCGGGTCATCCACCAACATCAAGAATACCCAGCGGTTATCGGATCGGACAATTGCAGGTCAGATTCCCCGTGAAGATGGCACCCGGGTTGCTCTTAGGGGGAAGTCGCAAGAGTTCGCCCGGGGTATGCGGGGCAATAGAGCCGATGCCGAACTGGTTCATCCATATTCCGGAGGGAGATCACATGGGATTACATGCCAGTCCATCAGCGGCAGGTTCCCGACGGAAGGGCCCAAGGATGTTCTGGGCTCCGTTGGGTCTGGTCGGCGCCCTGGCAGTCGTGGGGCTCCTGCTGGCGGTCCAGGTCGCGGCCGCCGCGCCCCCCAGCGTCCCCGGGGCGACCTACATCGGGAGCGAGCAGTGCAAGGGCTGCCACGAGGACCTCGCCAAGAAGATGGAGCACTCGCTCCACGGCAAGCTCCTGGGGACGAAGCTCTCCAAGGGTGATCTCCAGCCCCGCGGCTGCGAGGGATGCCACGGTGCAGGCAGCAAACATCTCGAGGATCCCGGGAACCCTACATTCAACCTCCGCTTCGGCAAGCAGTCGCCCCTGGCGGCGGCGGACAAGAACGCCGTCTGCCTCCAGTGCCATCAGCGCGGCAAGCGGATCCTGTGGCAGGGAAGCCCTCACGAGACCCGGGATGTGGCCTGCGTGACCTGCCACTCGGTGCATTCGCCCGAGAGCGAAAAGGGCCAGCTCGTGAAGGAGACCCAGCCTGACCTCTGCGGCCAGTGCCACCAGGTTCGGGACATGCAATTCCGCCGTTCGTCCCACATGCCCGTGAGAGAGGGGAAGATGACCTGCACGAGCTGTCACAATCCTCACGGGACGGCGACGGAGAAGCTTATCGCGGAGGTGTCCCTTAACGAGAGCTGCACCAAGTGTCACGCAGACAAGCGGGGGCCGTTCCTGTGGGAGCATGCCCCCGTCCTGGAGAACTGCCTGAACTGCCATCAGGCGCACGGCTCCAACAACGCGCCGCTGCTCAAGACCAAGCTGCCGCGCCTGTGCCAGCAGTGCCACACCTTCAGCCGGCACCCCTCGACGCCGAACCCCCAGACGGCGAGATTTGTCTTCAACCGGTCGTGCGTCAATTGCCATCCGATGATCCACGGGTCGAATCATCCGTCGGGCGTGTACTTCACGCGGTGATGGCTCAGGTCGAAACTACGGGGAACCGGGAATCTTCTGTGGAGGCGAACATGAGGCAAGCACGAAGGTGGGCGAGCGTCGCGCTGTCCGGCCTTGTCGCGGCCTCCCTTTGCCTGGCAGCTCCGGGCCTAACTGTGGCTGCGAGCGGTGGCACCGAGGTCCTGGACTGGAAGGTGGAGGGATCGGTCGAGGCCGGAGGCATGTACTCCTTCGGCCAGCGCGGCTCTTCCAAGTTCAATGAATACCGGGACATGGACAACGGCTTCGTTGGGGAACTCACCCTCCGCGGCGAGAAGAAGGATTCCCCCTACCACTTCGACCTTAGGGCGAAGAACCCCGCGAGGGACGATCAGGGCTACGAGGGTGAGTTCGGCCGATTCGGCATGTTCAGGCTGGACTTGGGCTGGGACCGGACGCCCCACGTTCTGAGCAACAGCGCCCGGACCATATGGCAGGAGAGCGGGGGGAACTTCACTCTCCCTACTGGCCAATTGCGAACCGACATCGCAACTATTTTCACCGGTGCAGTGGCCAGTACCGTCCGGGATACCATCAACGGGCTGCTGCGGCCGGTTGACCTGGGCTTCAACACCGATGTGGCCCGAGCGGGGCTCAAGCTGACTCCTACCGAGGAATTGCAATTCGACATCGAGTACAGCAACCTGCGGAGACAGGGGTACCGCCCACTGGGGACGACGTTCGTCTTTCAGGTCCATGAGCTGGCTGTGCCCATCGAGAACTACACTCACGAGGTGAAATTTGGGGCGGAGTACGCCCGCCCGGACTGGGCCCTCCAGTTCGGCTACACCGGCTCGATCTTCCAGAACGAGTTCAGCAGCTACATCTGGGATCACCCGCAGTATGCGACGGACACCGCCACAACTCCGAGCCGGGGACAGATCTCGACGGCGCCGGACAATTTCGCCCACACCTTCAGCCTGACAGGAACCTCGGCGCTGCCGTTGAACTCCCGGGTCAGCGGGACGTTTGCCTACAGCTTGCTGCGGCAGGACGAGACATTCCTTCCAAATATCTATAACACGGCTGTGGCGTCAACAAACGCCGATGATGCGGGCAAGACGAGCCCCGACGCCAAGGCTGATATCTTACTGGGGAACATCCAGCTCACAAGTCGGCCCATCAAGCAGGTCACGGCCACGGCCCGCTATCGGTTCTTCGAGTACATGAACGACATGCCCCAGCACGTTTTCACAGGCACGAGCTTTCCGGAGGGGATGGGAACCGCCCAGACGCATGCCACCCTACAGGAACGCTTCACGAAGCAGAATGCCGGCTTCGACCTGGGCTGGCGTCCGATTCGGCCGGTGTCTCTGAAGGCGGGTTATGAGTATGAGCACTGGAATCGCGGCGACCGGGAGGCCCGCTCGACTGACGAGCACACCGGGAAGTTCTCGGTGGACACGACCCCCGTCGACTGGTTCCTCGGCCGGGTAACCTATAGCCACAGCCAGCGGTGGGTGGAGGGATATCAGCAGATGTCCACGGGCGAGCTGCCGCAGCAGGTCAAATTCGATCAGGCGGACAGGCGGCGAAACCGCCTGGACCTGCTCGCTCAGTTCACCTGGGATACGGTCAGCCTCGCCCCGACCTTCGGATTCGCACTGGATGACTACTATAACTCTGACTATGGGTTGAAGAAAGCCGACTATTACGCGCCGGGCGTCAGCCTAGGCTGGACTCCCCTGAAATGGCTGACCCTCTCGGCGGATTACACCTACGAATACTACAAATATACCCACCAGTCCCGCTACCGCGGGTTCCCGACCACCACGGCGGGCAATGACATCCCTGCGAACGACTGGGAGAGCAGGAGCAAGGACGAGTTCCACAACGTTGGCCTGCATGCTGTGCTCGATCTGGTCCCGAAGAAGTTCGACGTGAGCCTAGGCTATGTCGTGACCTTCGGCTACACGACCATCCGGAATAGGAACCTGGGTGCGTTCACCCTCACATCAGCGCAGGCGTTTGATTATGACAAGGTCTACAACATCCTGCAGACGTTCAAGTTCGTGGCGAGGTATCACCTGACCGAGAAGTTGCAGGCGCGGCTGGGTTACGCTTACGAGCGATACAACGAGAGGGACTTCGCCCGGGATCCTATGAAGCCCTTCATGGGTGATGTGGACACCTCCGCGGCCGGCATCCGGTCAGTGTTCTTGGGGGCAACGCAACCGAACTACGAGGCCCATATCCTGAGCGCCTTCCTCCGGTACGAGTTCTAACCGGTCCTCCGCCGGCCCGCCTGGACCCTCCGGGGCGGGCCGACGCAACCCGTCGTCCTGGCCCCGCCGTCTGCTGCGGGACGACGGGCGGCCTTTCACGGCCCGGGGAAACCCTCCCCGGGCCGTGGTCTTTGATGACCAGCCCATCCTGTGGGATCTTAGGGCCCCCGAGAGTTCTTGTGGAAACGCGGCTTGAGGAAGGAAGGGCGGGTTGTTGGCCTGGCCCTGACAGAAGAGCGAAGCGCTCCTACCTGAGCCTCAGGGGGAGGAGGGGCAGCTCAGGGATGGGAAAGTCCTTCGGATTGTAGGTCACGAGTGTCAGATTCCAGCGGAGGCAGGTGGCGCCGATCAGAAGATCCATAAAGTCCAGCGTCCGTCCCTTCCGACGGTATTCCCGGAACCATCCAGCCGCCCGGCTTGCGGCCTGCCCATCCACCGCGTAACACCTGAGGCTCCGCAGGAACTCCCGTGTCCGATCCTCCTCGCCGGGCTTGATCCCCAACTCGACCTCGAAAACCGACAGGGCGGAGCAGCCCAGCGTTCCGTGTGACCGGAGATCGCGGATAGCGTCAATCGCCCCGGGCTTCCCGCGGAGGATCCAGATGATCACATCCGAGTCAAGGAGGTAATCAGCCACGGAGCTTCCTTCTCAAGCGACGGGACGTCTGAGAGCGTAGGTGCCGGAGGTATCGCTTCACGGCGGCGGGGGATGTCAGCTCGGGGTGGTTCTCGTCCGTCCACCTTCGGTCCGATTCCCGGCTGCCCAAGGAGAATCTCG